>JAGQYH010000009.1:2416-23735 GCA_020436175.1 Bacteroidota bacterium | reverse complement strand
TTCTTGCACACATACTTCCAGCCCTCTGTGGCGCACCTCGGCTACTTTATAATTCTTGATGCCATACTTTTGAATCTGGTTGTCTTCCGGTGTTTCCGTATCTCTGATGCCAAAAAAGACAATATTTTCAGGTGCCACTTTTTGTCCTTCCAAGCCGATGTTTTTCATGGCCGTCCAATATTTCAAGGTATCGGCATCCAACTCATTGATCTGTGAATCCAGATTGTCATCATTAATCACTGCCGCCAATGGCATGCCGTGGATATTGCCGGAAGGTGATGTAAAAGGAGAATGCAGATCGGCATGCGCATCAATCCAGACAACGCCCAATGTTTTGTCAGGAAAGGCTGCTTTGATACCGCTGATAGTGCCTAAAGCAGAGGAATGGTCGCCGGAAAGCACCAATGGAAAATAGTGGTTGCGCAAAGTAGTTTTAACCACTTTATGCACCCATGAACATTGCTCCAACACATGGCCGATCCTTTTGGCAAACGAGTTATGGACTTTATTGTACACCGACTCATTATGTGTAGGCACATCCACAAATTCATATCGATTGAAAAAATCATTTTCCTGATTGATGGCGGCAATTTCCATCGCATCAATACCCATATCAGAACCACGCGTTCCGGCACCAATGTCTGACCTGTTTTTGATGAGTTTGATGTTCGATTTCATATCAGCAGCTAGTTAGAAGCCATGGTAAAGATACAGCAAAGCTTTGAATGGTGGCAATGCTAAATGCGACTATGTTGGTAAAATCACCGGTCGATTTATTTGAAGCGATCGATAATTTTACTGCCTAACCAAATGGAAAGATCGGGATGCAAACGGTTGACACTCCAAAGTGCCTTCGCCATCGGCGTGATCACAATGGTAGATTGATCTTTGGCCACGCCGTCCAACATTTGCCGCACACATTTTTGGACATTCATACCTTTGGGTATTTGCTCTAATATGGCTTTGGCATTCGGACTTTTGATGGACAAGTTCTCCCGCATCGGCGTTTCGATAATCCCCGGACAAACCACATTGACCTTTACGCCATGGGCAGCCGCTTCTGCTCGCAAGGAATGCGACAAACCCACCACGGCATATTTGCTAGCAGAGTAGGAGGCTTGTCCGGCAGAAGGGTAGAGCCCGGCAATGGAGGCAATGTTCACGATCTGGCCTTTTCCTCTTTTCACCATACTGGCATAAACGGTGTGCACACCATTCACCACGCCATAGAGGTTAACATCAATGATCTTTTTCCAGTCGTTGTACTCAAAAGTCTGCGCCTCTCCCGTAATGGCCAGGCCGGCATTGTTAAAAAGCATATCCAATGCTCCATGGTCCGCTTCAAACTGTTGCACACAAGCCTCAAAAGCTGATTTATCTGTTACATCCAACGGAGCAGCAACACAACCGATCTGTTGAGCGGCGGATGCAGCATTATCCGCATGAATATCGGTGAGCAATACATTGGCACCGGCTTGATATAATTGCGAGCAAAGCTCCAAACCAATACCCGAAGCCCCACCGGTGACCATTACATTTTTACCCTTGAAATACGACATTTAAACCATTTTGGATACGTGTCTAAGATAGGTGAATTTTTTTGGCTCTTAGGTGGATTGGAAATGTGGATGTATGGATTTTGGATTGAATTGTAACAACATCAAGTATATTTTGTTAATTTAGGAAAAAATAATGCGGATAATAGCAATGTCCTTATATATACCAAATTCGATAGATATGGGACATATGTCTAATATCCGGTTGTTAGCAACAAGTAAAAAGGACATGAGAATAGATAGACGATTTGCAATAGTAATAGGAATCAACGACTATGAAATAAAACCACTTGATTTCTGCGTTAATGATGCTGATTCTGTTGCAGATATTTTGGAGCAAAAGTGTTATTTCAAAAAAGATGATATTTATAAAATCACTAGTGATAAGGACAATCCAATAAAAGACATTTCAGGGCATCTTGAATCTGCTTTAATTGAAATCGAAAAACATTTAATCCCTAATGAAGATTCAATCTTTTTCTTCTTTGCTGGACATGGTGAATATCACTTTGAGAAATCTGGATTACAGTTTCATGACAGCCTAACTGAGATTGGACATATTTTTGAAAAAATCAATTCATTGAAGCCTAAATATCAATGCTATGTAATTGACGCTTGTGAATCGGGCGGCAAGGTTTTAACTAGAGGTGCGAATAAAGAATCTGATCTAATCAGTAATTACATAGATAAAAGCACTGGTATACTATTTATGTATGCTGCAACTGAAAAGGAAACTGCCAAAGAATATGAAAAAATCAAACACGGTTTATTCACACATTACTTTCTTGATGCAATTAATAAAACAGAAATCTATGATGAGGAGGGTATTTTAACTCCAAATAGAATTCAAGATTATATAGCAAAAGAGACCTCTAAAGAAAGTAAATTCAAACAAACACCTGTGATTGAGAATAGAACAATTGGATACTATCCATTTGCATTCAAAAGTGCAGAAAAAAAGGAGGAAAAAGAAAATACTAGAGTTTCGAAATCTGACAAAATAGAAAAATCAAATAACACAATCCAAAAAGAATATTTTCCTGAGGTGCCGAGTGAAATCAGAAAAGAAATTTTTGACCAACTTAAACCTGAATTGGATACTTTAATAACAAATCACTTGGAAGAATTTGATTATGGCAAATATGAACTTTCAAGTGGAAATGATTTTGGGGTTTTCCAATCTGATGTGGAAGATAAATTGACTGAAGAAATTGTCAAAAAAAGTGTCTCTGAAAAAGTTGTGTCACTTAATAATGCGTTTTCATCTGAACGTGAATTGATAAAACCAAATCCAATTCTTGGAGGTATGGGAATGATTACTGCCCTATTAAATCAAAATAAACCTGAATATAGATATTACAATCACATCAATTGGAATGAAAATGTAGTCTTAGGAAAATCAATAAACTTAAACTCATCAGATATTAATGTTGTTTCCTCTGGAGTATCAGTGATAATTTATCAAGCCCTATATGGTTTGGGAGTTGCCTTTAGTTCATTTTATTTGGATTACAATGGCTATTCTAACAACACTTTAAAAGGACCATTTATAGAAATCAAGGCGTATAAGGTTCATCAGAATACTGTTTCAAATATTATAGAAGACATTAAGAGTCAACTGCTAAATTTTGATAGCATGACAATTAAATGGAATGAAAACAGAAAATCAGCAATAGAGGATTTCGAAAGAAAAGCAAAATAACCAGTTGCTAACAAAACCTATAAGCAATGGCGCCCTGCGGGAATCTACTGCTCATTGCCAAACCGTTAGCTGTAATGCTATGGCGACCGTGCAAAACAAAATCAATCGTGCTAAAAAATAACGTATGACGACAACACAACAATTGACAGAAATGGAACTAAGGGATAGACTAATTAAGCAACTTGAAGACGTTGTAAAATTTCCATATCAAATTGACACAGAAGTTCCCGTTCCTTACAAACACATCTATATCCCGACTGACAATAACACAAAACTTGAATTATGGTGTTTCAAGCAAGACATTACTATTTATAAAGTTCTATTTGACAAAACTGTAAAACAAAAAGACAGCAGAATTTCAAAAGAAGAAGAAACAATTATTGATGTAATACTTGAAAAAGATAGTGGACAAAATTCACACCACGTTGGACTTCCGTTTGTAATACTTGAACTTAAAAAAGGACAGCCGAACACACACGAAATTCTGACCTATTCTCAAAAAGCAGAACTTATAAAAACCATTTTCCCATATTGTCAATTTCTCTTTTTAATCCAAGGTCCTATTTCAGCAAGGACATATAGACACGGAATAAACTTTGACGAAATAATATCACTTAATGATGTCAATGACATTCAAGAAATAAAAGAACTAAAAAGAACCCTAAAAAAGCACTTTGAAATATCGCTATCAAAATTAAGCAAGCTGACAGGAACTAATCACAAACGAAAAATAAAATAAAATGATTTCACAACAAGAAAGACAAGACCTTGAAACTACTGTTAAAGAGTTAATTAAGGACAGCATTTCATCAAAAATCAACGACACAGACATTAAGGAAAGAGGTTTTGCAAGGTTCGATGTTATTGCAAGTTTTCTAAGCGACATTATGGCTTTAGGTTACAACAACAATTCTAAAGAACTTGCAGCAGACGACATTTGGGAACTTCAATCTCAAATGCCTTGGACTAATACTAACAGAGATGCCATCTTAAGGCGAGTTGGTATTTCGGCAGACAGGTTCCAAACGGAAGTTGACAGTTTTCTAGTAATGGTAAAAAGTATAGCGACTGGCGACAACAAGCAAACTATTATTGACAAAGTAAAAGCTACTCTTGCTAAAAACTAAACTCAGACGACAATGAGAAGAAGCGCTACAGCTAACAGCTGATTGGCAATAGGCAGGGTTTCGTCTTCACTTGACAATTTTGGGGTAACCGAAAGTTCAGTTCTCCAAATGAACATTTGTGCTAAAAATCCCGCCCATCGCCAAGCCGCAAAACGTTAGCGGTCAGCACAAAGGAACCATCCTAAGTCCTATAACCTAGTGAAAAAAGTCAGATATGTAAAATTTAAAATTGGCATATTTGCCAATTTTAAATATTTCTTTATCTTTGCTTCATAACTTTTAAAGTGGCGACAACACTAAAAATACGGTACATAATGATATGAGTAAAGAAATTAAAAAGTTGTTGGCGACTGAATTTACGTCAAAAGCAACAATTATGGATGGCAAAATGGTAGAGGTCGTAGCACCGGATGGAGAAGTTTTTTCCGTCTTGGCACAAATTGGAAATTACACCACTGAAGACACGCGCCATTATCAACTACGTTTGATAGAATGTGTTTTCGACAAAAATTTCTCTGATGACAAAAAAATAATGACCGACAATATTTGGCGTGATTTAGTGCTAAATGGCGTGTCATTTATGGGAATGAGTTCAGGAGACAGACAGGAAGAAAGAACTCGAATAGGAAGAAAAATTCGCCAAATTCGGGAAGAAAGAAAAATGGAAGCTAAAGATTTAGCAAAACTTGCAAATATAGATGCTGCAAATCTTAGCAGAATTGAACAAGGTAAGTATTCCGTTGGACTTGATATTCTTTCAAGAATTGCATTTGTCTTGGGTTGTCAGGTAGATATTGTACCCACTCTGAGTTAATCTCTATGGAAAATTTGCTTGACTCAACTCACTTAAGTCTAGCCTATACGTGACTTAAGTGAGTTAGATAAAAGTAAATCTGTGACTTACCTATTGGCATCTCCACCCAACATTTATGCATGAACAGTGCAAGAGTAATAATATGGTCAGATAATCATTGCTATCTTGCCAATGACAACAATGTCAGAGGGTATTTCCCGACTAATCCTTAATTTCATCATTTGTTTTTGCACATCTAAAATGGAAGTCAAAGTCAAAATATCTACCATTTTTGAATGCTCACTGGAAAGAGCATTTAAAACACCCATGCTTTGCGATGTGTCTAAGATACATACCGGTTTAGGCGTTATGCCTAAAGTTACGCATACCACCGATGATGATAATTGGGGACAAGTCGGCTCAAGCAAAAAAATATTTACCACAAAGTCACTGACACAAAAAGGAGGCTATGCCTCAAGGGATAGCGTACTGGAAAGAGTGGAGAACGAATACTGGAAAATACAGGTGGATGATTTTCAATTTTGGGTATTGGGCTTTTACCGATTTGACGGAGAATGGAAAACAACAGAGCTGGAAGTCAATCAAATCTTAGTGGAGTACACTTACACCTTGCACGCTAAAAATAAATTACTTTATCCCGCTCAAATGGTTTTTGCTAAAACTTTTTGGAAAGTCTATATGAAACAAGTGATAGAAAACATCCGACAATTAGCCTACAACAAGGAGCCGTATTTATATGATTAGTTCCAAAAAAAACTAACCTACTTCTTCTACCAAGCCCAGGTATTCACCATCATTCGTATCGACATCAATAAGGCAATGCCGGAAACCGTCCAATTCCAGATCTTTTGAGGTAATTTGAAAACAGTCATCATTAAAATGGAGATAACCAACATCACCGCTACGATCAATAACTGTCCGATCTCAATGCCTACATTAAAGGCGAACAAAGGGAAGGTAATATTGGCCTCCTGCCCGAGCAATGCCTTAAAATAATTGGAGAAACCCATGCCGTGGATCAATCCGAAAAACAATGCAATAAAATATTTTACACTGACTGCCTTAGATAAGCTGTGCACTCTGATGATCTTACTTTCTCTGATAAAAACGATGTTGTACAAAGCCGTTAAAAAGATGGTCACCGGAATTAAAAACTCGATCAGCGAACTGTTGATGGTGATCATATTCAAAGCCGACATGGCTAAAGTAATGGAGTGCCCGATCGTAAAAGCCGTAACCAAGATCAATATCTTTTTCCATTCGCTTAATTTGTAGACCGCACACAAGGCAACGATAAAAAGAATGTGGTCGTAAGCGGCCAAATCCGCGATGTGTTTGAGTCCAATTTCAAAATATACTTTAAACATTGTATAAGCTTTGTCGCAAAACTATTAAATGTTTTAAACTTTGGCGGAAAAATCGAAAAATGAACTATATTTAAGATTAAAGTTTAAATGTGGTCGAATTAAATTAGTAATGGAATTTACTTTTGAAAAATATAACTTAGTTAGTCAATAGAAGGACAACCTACAAATCAATAATATGAAAGAATACGATTACGTCATTGTCGGCAGTGGATTTGGCGGCTCTGTTTCTGCCTTACGTTTGGCAGAAAAAGGCTACAGTGTTTTGGTGATAGAAAAGGGCAAACGACTTACGGAAAAGGATTTTCCTAAAACGAATTGGAATTTAAGACGCTGGATGTGGATGCCTAAATTGGGCATGACGGGCTTATTCAAACTCACATTTTTCAGACACGTCGGCATCGTTTCAGGCGTAGGCGTGGGCGGCGGTTCTTTGGTGTATGCCAACACATTGCCTGTGCCCACCGACAAATTTTTTGAAGCCGATTCGTGGTCGCATTTGGCCGATTGGAAAGAAGAATTGGCACCCTTTTATCCATTGGCCAAAAAAATGTTGGGCGCTGCGGAAAATCCATACTTGACCAGAAGTGATAAGGCTGTTAAACAATTGGCGAAAGAGATCGGTAAGGAAGAGCATTTTAAACCTACGGATGTAGCGGTCTATTTTGGCAAACCCAATGTAACGGTTCCCGATCCGTATTTTAACGGGGAAGGTCCGGAAAGAACGGGCTGTAATCAATGTGGCGGCTGTATGCTGGGCTGTCGCTTTGGTGCCAAGAATACCTTGGATAAGAATTACTTATACTTAGCGGAGAAATTGGGCGTGGAAGTGCTGCCCGAATCGGAAGTGTATGATGTAATTCCTTTGTCAGCGGATGGTGCGGATGGATATGAGATCAAATACAAGCATTCTATCAATTGGTTTCCGAAGAAATCCGGTGTAAAGGCTAAGCATGTGATTTTTTCCGGTGGTGTATTGGGGACGGTTCAATTGTTGCTGAAGTTGAAACAAAAGTCGCTGCCGAATTTGTCGAACCAATTGGGGCGGCAGATCAGAACGAATTCAGAAAGTTTGATCGGCGTTACCACCTTTGATAGGGACAAAGTCTTTTCGAATGGAATTGCCATTGGATCGATCTTGCACACCGATGAGAACAGCCATTTGGAACCGGTTCGTTATTCGGCAGGCTCCGGCTTTTGGAGAACGATGATGGCGCCAATGACACACGGTCGCAACTTTTTTTCAAGATTGTTTCGTTTGGTGAAAGATGTAGTCATGCATCCTATTGATAATCTGAGAGTCTTTTTTGTGGACGATCAAGCGAAACGAACCACGGTTTTATTGTTTATGCAGACCATCAATAGTACGCTACGATTTAAGAAAAGTTGGCTGGGTATGTCGAGTGATAAAGACCAAGGTGAACCACCTACATCTTACATACCGGAAGCGCAAGATCTGGCGAATAAATATGCTGCCATTGTGAACGGAAAACCAATGGTGCTGGCTTCAGAATCGTTGCTGGATATTCCTACGACGGCTCATATTTTGGGTGGATGTCATATGGGAAAAAATGCTTCTGAAGGCGTGATCGATAAGAATAATTTTGTTTTTGGGTATAAAAATATGATGGTCTGTGATGGCTCTATGATCTCTGCCAATCCCGGTGTGAACCCTTCTTTGAGTATAACAGCCATTTCAGAAAGAGCGATGAGTAAGATTCCGGTAAAGACCGGGAAGACAAAGGTGGAGGCGGTGCATGTTTAGTTGGAAGTTATGGAAGTCGGAAATTGGAAGTCGGCTGTCGGGAAACGGATAGAATTGTAATATCTATTTGATTTTTATGGATTTAATCCCTTTTGATACTCTTATTCGTAAAGCATTATCAAATGAGAGATTTCAAAGCAATCGGTTTTTGGGAAGACGCACATCAGTTAGCCATTGAGATTTATAACTTGACAAAAACGTTTCCTAAAAGCGAGGTGTATGGAATTACAAGTCAATTGAGACGGGCATCATTATCCGTGCCAACCAATATTGCTGAAGGTTGCGGTAGAGAAAGTATAAATGAATTGAAGAGGTATATGGTTGTTTCAAATGGTAGCATTACAGAAGTACAATATTTGCTGATGTTCTGTTATGATATAGATCTTATCCAAAAGAAGCGATATGAAGCTCTAAATGAAAAGGTCATATCAATTAAAAAAAGACTAACCGTTTACCTGAAAAAACTATAATTACAATGATGAATTCAATCCAATATACATTCCTCCAACCTCCAATCTCCAACTTCCAATCTCCAACTTCCGATTTCCAACTTCCGATTTCCAACATCCGACATCCAATATCCAACATCCGACATCCCTTTTCCAACTTTAAACTTTATCTTATTTTCGCATTGACCAAAAAACCAAAAAAGACCTAATGCTAAAACACCCCTTTAAAACCAGTTTGTTGTTTGGCATCCCTATGCTGATCATGGGTGGAATTTTATTGTTCATTAATCCACGGGCGGAAGCGAATTTGGCTGAAGGATTTTATACGCCAATCATTGCCTTTGAATTTATCCAATCGGCGGTGGAGGTTAGGAATTATTTTCAAGTAGAATTTCCGAACATTTATAGAAACGACATGATGTTGGGTAATAACCTGGATTTTTTGTTCATGTTTTTCTATTCGGCCTTTCTTGGATTTACGGGCTTGGGTATTTTGAAGGAAACCAAAGAAAGGGCATTATGGCTGCCCATCGTGTTGACGATAGTCATGTTCTTTGCCGACCTTTTCGAAAACTTGACTATGGCTTCTATCATCACTGATCACTTTAACGGCAAAGTAATTGTGCCCAGTTATTTTGGTAATTTGAAATTTTTCACCTGGTTGAAATGGGGAAGTATTGCCGCTGTTTTGTTGATGTATTCCGGCTATTTTTGGCAACGTAATAAATGGGCAAAGATCATTGCGGTGGTCGCTGCCATCAACTTTGCCGTCGCCATTGCTGCCTTTTTTCACCGCTCCGTACTCAATGAGATCATGGCGAGTATGGTTATCTTGTTATTTTTAATGGTGTTCATTCATAATGTGACTTTTAAAACAAGAATGCTGCAAAGTGAAAAGCTTTAGTCATGAGATATGTTTTCTACCTATTATTTCTATTACTTTTTCAATCTTGTCAAATGAAAACTTCTTCCCATGCTGATGCTTCCGAATTACCTATGATTGATAGTCTTTGGAACTACAACGATCCTGCAGCTACTGCTCTGGTATTTGAAGCACTTAAAGACAAAGCTCAGCAAACCGATGAAAATTATTATTTGGAATTATTGACGCAGATCGCCCGAACGCAAAGTTTGCAAATGAAATTTGACAGTGCTCATCAAATATTGGACAGAGTAGAAAATCAGTTAAGTGAAGAAAAAGTAGTGCCTACTATAAGATATTATCTGGAACGAGGACGCACCTTCAATTCAGCACGCGAAAAGGATACGGCATCAACGTTGTTTCAAAAAGCTTATGATCTGGCATTGGCACATCAGCAAGATTTTTATGCCATTGATGCGGCACACATGTTAGCGATCTCTGAACCGGTAGAGAAACAGTTGCAGTGGAATTTAACGGCATTGGATTTAGTGGAAAAAACGGAAGATACAAGGGCTAAAAAATGGCAAGGGTCGTTGTACAACAATATCGGTTGGACGTATCACGAAAATGGAGAATACGATAAGGCATTAACTTATTTTGAGAAGGCGTTAGATTATAGAACGACCCAACAGGATACACAAGGTGTTTTTATTGCTAAATGGACAGTGGCACGAACTTATCGTTCATTGGGAAAAATAGGAGAGGCCGTTAAGATTCAATCGGCTTTAATGAAAGAAATGCAGCAGGAAGGGGCAACAGAAGACGGTTATGTGTATGAAGAACTGGCAGAATGCTATTATCTGTTGGATAAAGATCGCGCCAAACCTTACTTCAAAAAAGCTTATGATCTTTTATCTCAAGATCAATGGTTGGTAGCCAATGAAGCGAAAAGACTAGACCGCCTGCAGCAATTGAGTGAGTAGCTATAAATAAGAAGGCGCATGAAAATCTCATGCACCTTTTCTAATTTTATATTTGTTAGAAAGTTACAATGAAATTTGTCTCATATAAGCTTTGTTACTTTCATAGTTATATGTAGCTACCCAAAAATTGTTGCGATCTCTGGTGATTCCGGCTAAGCTTTCATTCTCCAGATCAACCGCATAAGTTCCTACTACTGTAAATGCAGGTAAACTTATTTCGTAAATTAAATTATAAGAGGTAATGTATAGGTGGTCGTTATAAAAATGCAAACCGCTGGGGCCAAAACTGATGTCACCAATTTCAGTAATGGCAAGCGTAGCGCCCACAAATTTGTAAACTTTTTGCTCATTATTGCTGACACAGTAAAAGTTGCCGGTGGCATTGTCATAGCCGATGCCTTCAATCCAGGCACCCATATCCGGACTGGAATCAATGATGCTGCCGGTTGTTTCATCCATTAAGAATATTTTTGGCGATCCGTTATCAGAAACAGCCAATCCCACAGGAGTGGCTTCTGCCGTGCGGCAACTTGTAGTGATATTGACACTGTTCAAAACAGTGCCGGTAGTTGAAAGCAGATACAATTTATCATTGCCGTAACCGTCGGCATAAAAGAAAACATCTTGACCGGGAGCATAGTCAGGAAAAAAACAAGGGTCAGATTCAGATACACCGGCCGGTAACTGAAAACTGGTGGTCGCTTGTAAATGGGTAACCCAATCATTGGGATTAAAAGAGTCGTCTCTAACGATATCGCCATCTGAGAAAATACCATCCAAAATGAGTTGGTTATCATTAATCGTATAATTGATCTCCATTAAACCGCCTCCTGAAAATGAGAAACTGGTATCTGTTATACTGATTAGTTCAAATTGATCAATAGCTTTAAAACCATTTTTTATTCTATACATATAGAAGGTGTTGTCGTCTGAGAAATACAAATATTGAACATCGTCTAATGTGTTCAGTTGTACTCTCCATGATCCGAAAATAGGTTCTAATGTAACTTCGTCTTTATTACAAGAAGTTAGTACTGTAAATGCCAAGACCAATATTAAAAGGAAATTTTTCATGAGTTTAATTTTATTTGTTTCATTCAAATTCTAAAGTTTAAAAATTTGTTACCCTATACAAGATAGTTATTTGGAAAATATTTTTGTAGCAGAAATTTTATATCAAGAAAGATGTCTGCCTTACATAAATTTACCTAATTCGTTGCCTTCATTTTTGAAATGATCGCCAACATTTTTGCGGCTGATTTCCGACTTATTTTGACTGAGTTTATATTTGGCTTCCAATTGGGTGATTTGTACTTCAATGCCTGTCATACCATTGATCAATTTATCTCTATATTTCGGGTCTAGTGATTCAAATTGCTGCTGATAGTCCGGTTCAAAACATTGGATGGATTGGTTCAAAATGACTTTCTTTTGTTCGAAATCATTATACACCTTTATGTTTCCATACACATGTACTGCAATGTAATTCCACGTTGGGACATTTTGTTGTTCTGCATATAAATTGGGGCTGACATAACCATGCGGACCGCTAAAAATGACCAAACAATTCGTTGATTTTTCCCAGTGTTTCAATTGAGGATTGGCGGCAGCTAAATGGCTTACTAATGAAAACGTTCCGTCATCAGATTCCTGCATCAAAAATGGTAGGTGAGTGCCCGTCATGGCTGACCCGTCATTGGATAAAATCACTCCGAAATTGTAGGCTTTCATGAATGCCTTGATCTTATCGATATCATCTTCTCTAAAGTGTTTTGGGATATACATTTTATTCCAATTTGACTTCAAAAATAGCTAACTTCATATCATAAAATTAAAATATGTCGTTTGTAGATGCCTTACATGAAATTTTAAATGATAAGCTATTGCTATATGTTGGCGTGCCGCTTTTTCTTGTTTTATTGGTGATAGAATATGTTGTCGATAGAAAAAGAAAACTGGGATTGTACGAAAACAAAGACATGATCACTTCCATTGCAATGGGCCTTTTTTCATTGATTGTTGAGTTTATTCCGAAAGTGTTGTTCTTCATGGCCTTTTTTTACATCTACAAAGCCAATGTTTTTGGTTTGAATGAGTTTATGGATCGCAGTCATTGGTGGTCTTGGGTGATTCTGTTGTTTGCCGATGATTTTGCCTACTATTGGTTTCACAGAATGAATCATGAAGTCCGCTTGTTTTGGGCAGGACATATCAGCCATCATTCTTCCGTTCACCTCAACTTTGGAACAGCATTAAGGCAAGGAGTAGGCGAGCGGTTACATAAATTTTTCTTTTGGCTTTGGATCCCGATGCTAGGGTTTGATCCGGTGATGATGTTTACCATGATGTCCATCAACTTGATCTACCAATATTTCACGCATACAGAATTCATTAGAAGAATGCCAAGTTGGTACGAAGCGGTTTTCAATACTGCCTCACATCACAGAGTGCATCACGCTTCACAGGCCAGGTATTTGGATAGAAATCATGCCGGTGTATTCATCATTTGGGATAAAATATTTGGTTCATTCACCCCTGAATTGGATTCCGATAAACCGAAATATGGTCTGACCAAAAATATTGAATCGAACAACTGGATTTATGTTGCCACGCATGAGTATAGTGCCATTTGGAGAGATGTAAAACGTGCCGATAAACTCATGGATAAATTAAAGTACATCTTTTACTCTCCCGGTTGGAGTCATGATGGTCCCGACTTAAGAGCCAAGACATTACGAAATCAAGTGAGAGATTGATATTAGCGTTTAATGTTTAATTTTTAGTGATTAATGTACTGGATTTACATTTGCACTTGAGTTTGCCCTTGAATTTGAATTTGCGCTTGTGTTTGAATTTGGAATTGAACTTGAGTTTGAATTTGCTCTTGCGCTTCCTTACTTCAACACCTCAATCAATTCTTCCAATCCCAAAACATTCTGCTCACCGGTTGTCATAGCTTTCAAAGAATATTTTCCGGTTTTGATCTCTTCCTCACCGATAAAGATCACATAAGGAATATTCTTTTTATCGGCATACGACATTTGTTTTTTGAGTTTGGCATCATCCGGAAATAATTCTGATGGGATATTACTATTTCTCAAAGATTGCAGTAGTTGCCATCCAACATTTTCGCCTTCATTGCCAAAATTTATGATCAATACTTTTGTGGATGTCGTGATATCTGCCGGCCATTGATTCAGTTCTTCCAACACATCATAGATGCGCTCAATGCCGAAAGAGATGCCCACACCACTCATGTTCTGACCGCCAAACATCTCGGTTAAATTATCATAGCGACCGCCGGCAGCAATGGTGCCCATGGCAACATCATTAACTACTACTTCCCAAATCGTTCCGGTATAATAATCTAATCCACGTGCCAACGCCGGTGCGAAAACCACATTTTTTTTGGAGCATTTGTTTAAGATAGAGGTCATTTCTTCACAGCCTTCTTCACCAATGGCGCTTTTATCTTTAAAGGAATTGGCTAAAGCATGGAGATCTGTAATGGAAAATAAGGCAAACAACTCGGTAATCTGCTCAGCAGTAAGTTGTAAGTTTTGCAATTCGTTAGTTACGCCTTCTTCACCGATCTTATCCATTTTATCAATGGCGATTAAAATCTCTTTGTATTGTTCTGATACGCCTACCGTTTCAATAATTCCCTCCAGAATTTTTCTGTTATTGAGTTGAATTTTAACGGATAATCCTAATGCTTCAAAAGCCTCAGCTAAAATTAAGGTCAGTTCGGTTTCATTCAACAAACTGGTTGAACCGATGATGTCGGCATCGCATTGAAAGAATTCTCGGTATCGTCCTTTCTGTGGTCGATCTGCCCGCCAAACCGGACCGATATGAAATCTTTTGAAGGGAAAGTTAAGTTCGTTTTGATGTTGCACCACATAACGGGCCAACGGCACGGTAAGATCGTAACGCAAGCCTTTTTCACTAATGGAAGCAGTGATGGCTTTGCTGTCTTTTTCCTGAAGATGTTGGTCGTCGGCCTTGCTTAAAAAATCACCTGAATTCAAAATTTTAAACAAAAGTTTATCGCCTTCTTCACCATATTTTCCGGTTAAGGTTTCCAGTAATTCTATGGCCGGCGTTTCAATTTCTTGAAAGCCGAACTTTTTAAAAACAGTTTGGATGGTATTCAGGATATACTTTCTTTTGTTGACCTGTTCGGGTAAGAAATCTCTGGTGCCTTTAACTAATCTAGGTTTTACTTTCATTATGCTTGCTTTTTCTGCGCCAATTCTATAGAAGCAGAATTTCAATGTTTATTTGCTACAATATTCGCTTTTACTTCAAAATCGGTTTGACTTAACATCAACGTTCTTTGCCAACCTGTCACTGAATAACTGACATTCGGTTGGAAATGTAGTTTTTGTTTGGACTTGTACAACAGGCTTTTTCTTTCTGAAATTATATCAATTTCAATCACTTCATTGGTGGCTGAAAAGTTGATTTCCATTTTTTTTATCGGAATAGAGGCATCTGTCGTTTGGTACAAGATAGTAGAGCCATTATCTCTGGATATAGTATCTACAGCAAAGTTTTCTATCCACGAGGAACGATTAATATCGGTATTGATAAAGCCGAGTAATTCTGCCTTCCAATCTACCGACATACTTTCATGAAATTCAGATTTATTTCCAAAACTCACTTGTTTATCCACTTTTCTATCGGTTGATTCATATTCATTAACAATGTTGCAAAAGTATCCTTTGATGTCAAAAAATACGGTGGTCTTGTTATCTTTTTTGCAGACATCACTAACCCGTTCAGTCTTGAACCGACAATTGGTAAGAATGGAAAATAATAAAATAAGTAATAATGATCTACGATAATTCAATGTCATATACTCGGATCAATTGTCTTTGTCTAATAGGATTTCTCCGGTCATTTCTTTAGGAATCTCCAAGCCCATCACCTTTAAAATGGAAGGTGCCAAATCAGAGAGTTTTCCGGCATGTACTCGTCCTTTATAATTTTTACTGATCACGAAAAGCGGAACAGGATTTTTAGAGTGGGCGGTATTCGGACTGCCGTCTTCATTGATCATCACATCGGCATTACCATGATCTGCCGTTAAAAATATGGTGTAATCCTTTTCCAAGCAGGCGGTAATCACTTCCTTTAAACAACTATCAACGGTTTCTGCTGCTTTCATGGCGGCCTTAAATACACCGGTATGACCAACCATATCCGTATTGGCAAAATTCAAACAAAAGAAATCCGGCGGCTGGTTGTTGATCTTGGCTAATAGCGTGTCTTTCACTTCATAGGCCGACATTTCCGGTTGAAGATCATAGGTGGCCACTTTAGGAGAGTTAATCATGGCGCGATCTTCGCCTTCAAAAATAGTTTCTCTGCCGCCGCTAAAGAAAAACGACACATGAGGATATTTTTCCGTTTCGGCAATTCTTAACTGCGTGAGTCCGGCATTTGAAATTACTTCTCCAATAGTATTGTTCAACACATTTTTGTCATACACTACTTTGATGTCGTTAAAAGTATCATCGTACCTCGTCATGGTAACATAATAAAGCGGTAGGGTATGCATGCCATTGGCCGAATGATCTTTCTGTGTTAAAACCTCCGTGATCTGTCGGCAGCGATCCGTCCTAAAGTTAAAACAGATCACCACATCATCAGCTTCGATGGTGGCAACTGGTCGGTTATCTTCTTCTGCAACAATCGGTAAAATAAATTCATCTGTGACACCTTCTTGATAGGATTGTTGAATGGCAGAAAGTAGATCATTGGTGGAACTTCCTTTGCCGTCAACAAGAAGATCATAAGCCAGTTTTACCCGTTCCCAACGCTTATCTCTATCCATGGCATAATATCGTCCGATAAGCGAAGCAATTTTAGTTGGGGTAGATTTGCAATGATTTTCAAGCTCGGTCACATACTGTAGGCTGCCTTCCGGATCGGTATCTCTGCCATCAGTGATTACATGAATGTATGATTTTTGTACACCACTGTCTTGTGCCATATTCACCAATGCCTTTAAATGATCAATATGTGAATGCACTCCGCCATCCGAAACCAAACCTAAAAAATGCACTTTTTTATCATTTTTACGGGCATATTCAAAGGCGTCCAATAAAACACTTTGAGTGAAAAAGGAACCGTCTTTGATGGCATTATTGATCCGTAAAAAATCTTGATACACAATTCTACCGGCACCCAAATTCATATGTCCGACCTCGGAATTTCCCATTTGGCCATGAGGTAAACCTACTTGTTCGCCAAAGGTAACCAATCGGGTATTGGGATAAAGTTGATATAAACTATCTACAAATGGCGTATCCGCCTGAGCAATCGCATCTACGCTTGGGTTGTCATTGATTCCCCAACCATCCATGATGATCAACGCTGCTCTTTTGGTAGATTTAGTACTCACAAATTATAAATTCAAATAAGTTGATAATAAGTGTCGAATTTAATAGGTATTACCTTAACTTGGCACATTTTCTGTGACAAATAATTGTTGCGAATTTAAAGATTTATGGGAAGGTGTTTCAAAATAATAGTACTTTTTATAGGCCTCTTTTCGATATCTAACCTTTCCTCCGGGCAAGACATTCACGTTCAGTTAGAATCGGCATTGATGTCCGGGAATGTAAAATCATTTTCAAAACTATTCGATGAGCGGGTAGAAATTATCATCGATGGCGAATCTCATGACTATAGCCAACAGCAGGCGCAAGTAGTTTTAAACAAATTTTTGGGAAGTATTCATATTACCGGCTTTGAATTAATTCATAGTGGTGTTTCAAAAAACCAATCAAAGTATTACATTGGTAGAATGATAGCCACGGAAGCAGAATATCAGGTGTACGTTTATCTGAAACGAAGAAATAACACTGATTTTGTGGAGGAAATTAAAATCGAAAAGCAGACAAATTGAATAAAAAACAAGAACTATTATCCATAATAGAGAGAGCATTTGCAGAAGATGTAAGGGATGGAGATCATACTTCATTGGCTTGCATCGGCAAAGAACCCACAGGAAAAGCCAAACTAATCATTAAAGAGGAAGGAGTTATTGCGGGGATTGAAGCCGCAGTTGAAGTGTTCAAATTTTATGATTCCGGTTTAAAAGTAACCACCAATATAAAAGATGGGGCCAAAGTCAAATATGGCGATGTTGCTTTTCAGGTGGAAGGCAGTGCTTTATCCATTTTAACGGCGGAAAGGATAGCGCTCAATATCATGCAAAGAATGAGTGGTATTGCTACTAAAACCGCTCAATATGTAAAAGCCATTGAAGGAACGGAAGCCACTGTTATTGATACCCGTAAAACAACGCCGGGTATTAGATTGTTGGAAAAATGGGCAGTAAGAATTGGCGGTGGCGGTAATCATCGAATGGGCTTATATGATATGATGATGATCAAAGACAATCATATTGATTTTTGCGGTGGAATTAAAAGAGCGATCATTGCCGCGAATAAGTATTTGGAAGAAAACGAGCTAGACATGGCGATAGAAATCGAAACCAGAAATTTTGAGGAGATTCGTCGTGTATTGGAAGTGGGAAGGGTCAATAGAATTATGTTGGATAATTTTACGCCATCCGATCTTAAAAAGGCAGTAGAGATGATTGATGGCAGATTCGAAACGGAAGCCTCCGGAGGCATCACTTTGGAAACGATAAGAAGTTATGCGGATACCGGTGTGCATTATATTTCATCAGGAGCATTAACACATTCGGCTGTTTCTATGGATATGAGTTTGAAAGCTATCATTGAAAAATAAATAAAATGGGAAGAAATAAGAGAGGTGGTCGTGTGGTCTATAGCACCAATGAAAATTTTGAGTACGATGATGACAATGAAGAAGAGGAAACTTTACCGGTAGAAGACCAATTGTTGTATGTTTCTTTAGATACCAAAAAGAGAAAAGGAAAAACGGTTACGTTGGTGGAAGGATTTGTTGGGAGGAAAGATGATTTGAACGAATTGGGAAAATTGTTGAAATCCAAATGTGGTGTGGGAGGTTCTGCCAAAGATGGAGAAATTATAATACAAGGAAATTTGAAGAGCAAGGTGGCTGAAATTCTACAAAAGGAAGGATATAAGATCAAACTAAAAGGATAAACCGCCTTTTATGTCCAATCAAAAGTTCATCGCCAATATCGACCTTACAACACTTCGACAGAAAGCCGAGCAGAAAAGAAAACAGCACGAGAAATGGGTGGCAAAACTAAAAAGCCGAACGCCTAAACATCTCGACCAACACATCAATGAAAAACACCATCAATTATTTGAGAATATCGATTGTCTGGAATGTGCTAATTGTTGCAAAACAACCAGTCCTTTACTCTTGCAATCTGATATTGTAACCATTGCCGCGCATCTCAAAATGAAACCGGGCGACTTCATCCAAAAGTATGTGATAATGGATGAAGACGGTGATTTTGTGTTTCACCAAACCCCATGCCCGTTCTTAGGACAGGATAACTACTGCAGTATTTATGAAGTCAGACCGAAAGCTTGTAAAGAATATCCGCATACCCAACAAAGGAAACAGTTATCCATTATTGAAATTACATTAGAAAATGTTGCTATTTGTCCCGCGGTCTTTCGTATATTCGATGAAATAGAACGCGAATTTGAAGTCAAATAACTTCCAATACAAACTACTTTTGATTTTAATGGTCTTATCCGGTGGCCTCAATCATACCGCTAATGCACAATTTGTTGAGCGCGCCATAGAAGTAGGTATTAATCATGTTTACAGAAATCCCAGTTTAATTGGTGGTGGTGTAGCAATTTTTGATGTCAACAATGACGACCTATTAGATATGTTTATTGTTGGTGGGAGCCAAAGTAGTGCCTTGTATGTCAATAATGGTTTTGGCTTCGACAAGCAACTAGTTTATTTAGGAGTAGAAGATATAGATTTTTATAGCTTCCTAACCAATGGAGTAATTGCCGGAGATGTCAATAATGACGGTTATGATGATCTGTTCATCGCTACACATGATGATTATCGTAACTTTTTAATGATCAATCAACACGACAATACCTTTGATATTATGCCTGCAGAAATTAGTGGTTTTATAGAAGAAGAGTGGAGTGCAGGCGCCAGTTTTGGCGATATAAATAAAGATGGTTGGTTGGACATTTTTGTAGCAAACTACATTAGGTATCCTCGTATTTATGTAGATCCTGTAACGGGAAACACTATATTTTTGCATGAAGGCTATCGAAATTTGATTTACATCAATAATAAAGACAATACTTTTACGGAATCCAGCTTGGCTTATGGCTTGTCTATTGAAGGAACCTCGCTGGCCTGTGCCATGACGGATTTTGATAATGATAATGATGTTGACCTTTATGTAGCCAATGATTTTGGTGCCTTTGTAGAATCTAATGAATTGTATGAAAACAATTATCCGGTGCTTGGTGTAACGGATATTAGTGATTCTGCCGGAGCGGCCTTGGCATTGTTTGGAATGGGCATTGCTATTGGGGATTACGATAATGATCTCAATTTAGATTACTATGTAACCAATTTGGGCAAAAATGAATTACTGAGAAATAACGGCGACAAGACATTCACCAAAACGACCGACTACGCTCATGTAGGAGATTCAACGGTAGGCGATGGATTGGCTGTAGGATGGGGAACCGGTTTTTTCGATTATGATAATGATGGATGGCAAGATCTGTATATCAGCAATGGATTTATTCCGAGTGCGGATGAATTAGATAATCCACTACTTAATCCAAATGCTTTATATCACAATAATAAAGACGGCACTTTTACAGATGTAAGGAATGCAATGGGTATTGCGGAAAATGGATACTGCAGAGGTTCAGCCTATGGCGACATAGATAATGATGGAGATCTGGACTTAATTTTTATTCCGGTAAATAAGGTTGCCGGTCCGCCACTGGAAGGTATGCGGGCAGAAGTAGAAGTGTTTTACAATGAAACGATCAACAACAATCATTGGCTGAAACTTAAACTGCAAGGGGTTGAATCGAATAGAAATGGTTATGGATCGCATGTCTTATTGCACGATAGCGAAGGAAATACCCAGCTAAGGGAAGTGGATGGCGGTTCGAGTCATGGGTCCTCCAATAGTGCGATAGTCCATTTTGGATTGGGAACTGCTTATATTGATTCTGTTGAGATTTTTTGGATCAATGGAATTTATCAGGTGCTTAGGGATTTAAATGTAAATCAGCAGTATTTGGTGATTGAAGATTCAATTGCCTCGGCACCCATTGATACATCCATTCTCGCTTTAAATAATGCTCTTGTTGATGCTTTGAAGATTCATGTGTTTCCCAACCCTTGTAAGAATAGGGTAACTATAAATAGTAAAATGTCTATTAGTCAAATGAGCGATTTAAGCTTTCAGCTTATCACATTGGATGGTAAAATATTACAACAATCAGAAGTAGTTTCTTTTCCATTTACAATTGATGTTCAACAAATACCAACACAGCAATTACTGCTTAATGTTTACTCGGGCAAAGAATTATTGCTATCCAAAGAAATAAGTAAATTATAAAGTTTAAGCACTTGCTTTCATCAGCTTTTTATATTTTCGGTTATTATCTCATGTAATCCGTCAGGCATCAATTGAACATTAACCCCAAATATATCAATCCAATTTTTTGCTTGATGATCGTTGCGGTGGTGTTTTTGGTATATGGTAATACGTT
>JAGQYH010000009.1:0-2319 GCA_020436175.1 Bacteroidota bacterium | reverse complement strand
CGGTTAAAAATCTTGCCCGAAAAATGGGTTGCATTGTTTTTGGTGATTCTCTTTTTGATTCATCCTTCTCATTCAAATGTAGTAGCCAGCATTAAGAATAGAGATATTATCTTAAGTATGCTTTATGGTTTATTGGGTATTGTAAGTTTTTTGAAATTCTATGATGGTAGAAACATTTTGTTTTTGGCAGGCAGTATCGTCTTGTTTTTTATATCCATACTTTGTAAAATAGACGGTATTATGTTTCCATTAATGGGCATGGTATTGATGTATTTCAGCCGAAATGTAGAATGGAAGAAATTGGGCATCTTTATTTTTTCGATTTGTATCGTTGTACTGGGTTTGCAATACCTTAGTAATAACCATGTGGCGGATAAAGTGGTGGAGTCGGTAGTAACTGATTTTTATGAAAATCCTTTGTCTGAAGATCGGGCATTTTTCAAGAATTTACCGATTAAACTGTATCTGACTAATTATTATCATAAGTTCATGTTAGTGCCTACCGGATACTACTTCTATTTCGGCTACAATCAAATTAGCATTCCCTCGACTACTTCAGTAAAGGTCATCATAAGTGTTGTGGCTCATTTACTAGTTTTAGTGATGCTGTTGGTTGGTTTCTTTAAAAGAAGAAAGGACTTGTGGCTAATGGGAGCATGCATCTATTTTATCTCACTAATTCCATTGATCCTGTTCTTAGACAATACTGCCGGAATTGTGGCGGTGAGGTATTCTTTTCACGCTTCTTTAGGATTTACCATCGTTCTTTTGTCAGTATTACTTTATATGTTGCGATCAAAGCATGTTGCTGTACAAATAGCAGGAAAGATCTTCATCGGATTCATTCTGATTGCTTATACCTATTTTACTATAGAAAGAAATACCAATTGGGAAAGTAAATTGACGCTTTTTACACATGACTTGAAATATTTGAAGCAATCCTACATGGCGAATAGAATGGGAGGCATCTATTTTAACTTTTTAGCCGATCAGGAAAATGACAATACTGATCTTAAAACACAATACTTATCTAAAGCAACATTATATCTGAATAGAGCAGGCGGTATATATGACAAAGATCCGATATTGTGGCAGAACATTGGGTTGTTGAATGTAAAAAAGGAAGATTATAAGCAGGCCTACTTCAATTTTAAGCATGCCATAAGTTTGGACAGTACCAATATTGCCTCTTGGAATTATTATGCGAGTTTTTGCGAAGTAGCAAAGGAATACAAAAGGGCAGAAGAGGCATACAAACAGATTATTACTATTGATCCACAAAATTCCCTAGCCTATAAAAATTTGACTTTTACCTTAATAGCCCAACAAAAACTAGATGAAGCTGTAGTATTGAACAGGTCATTACTGTCAGAAAGGGAAATGAAAAAATATGGATATGAAAATCTAGGTCATATATTTATGGCTGTGAGAGATACGATTAATGCCATCAGTAATTTTAAAAGTGCATTTGATGCCGGTTTACAAAATGACTTATTAGAAAGAGATGTAGATAGTTTAGTTAAGAATTACAAACCATAACGTCTTTGGGATATTTTTAGAATAAACATTGAGAAGAATACAAACCAGAATTTCTATTTTCACCAAATAATATGGAGGAGAACGAAAAGAAAAATCAAGAAGAGGTAAATGATACCAATGAGCAGGAAACGAATACACCTTGGTATCATGAATATATTGAAACTCTTAAGAATATCATTGATTTAAGAGATGGTCTCGACAGATATGGTACCATTACTTCCATTAGAAAGAATATTCATCTGAAAGGGAACAATGTATGGATGCTGGTATGTTCGATCATGGTAGCATCTATTGGATTAGATCAAAGTTCAGTGGCAGTCATCATTGGGGGAATGTTAATTTCACCGCTCATGTATCCAATTCTTGGATTGGGCTTGTCTGTGGCCATGAATGATAAGGAAAACTTGATCAAGTCGGTCAAGAATTTTAGCATAGCAGTTGTGGTGGCATTGGTAACCAGTGTAATTTATTTTGCCATTACACCATTTGGGATGGAGAACTCGGAAATCCTGGCAAGAACACAACCGGACCTTCGCGATGTGTTTGTAGGCTTCTTTGGGGGAATAGCAGGGATTGTGGCCGGATCGAGAAAAGATGTTTCCAGCGCCATACCGGGCGTGGCTATTGCTACGGCTTTATTGCCTCCATTATGCGTAGCAGGTTATGGCTTGGCTAATTTCGACTTGGTCATATTCGGTGGTGCCTTTTATTTGTTTTTAATGAATACTTTCTTCATCATGATTGCTACCTATTTGGTGGTAAGGTATTTAAAGTTCCCAT
>JAGQYH010000099.1 GCA_020436175.1 Bacteroidota bacterium | reverse complement strand
ACAAAACATTGTTGAAGATCTAAAAAGAAATAACGTAGAAAGTACTAATGCGCTACAAGAAATTGAAAAGACAAAGACCATTATAGCAGAAATGGAGGATAAACTCATTGAGTTTTATGCAGAAAGAGACAAGCGAAAAGAAAAACTTTCCGGTGAAGAAAACAACTATTATGAGTTGAAAGAAAATGTTCAGAATGATGAAGAGGCATTGAGAAAATTCTCCAAATCGAAAGAAGAAATAGATTGGAACATCACACAATTCAAGGAAAAACAGAACAATTTAAAATACGACTTGCAAAGCTTAAAACAACGGCTTTCCTTAGAGTTTAAGATCGACGTGGAAGAAATGCTCGAAAATCTGGAAGTGCCTGAACTGGAAAGAGGCGAAATTGAAGTTAAGTTGAATAGAGCTGCCAACAGGATTGAAAATTTCGGGGAAGTAAATCCGATGGCAGAAACGGCGTATGATGAAATGAAAACGCGATTCGATTTTATCACAGAACAAAAGACAGATCTGGAAGAAGCCAAAGAAAGCTTATTGGCAACCATCTCTGAAATTGAAATGACTGCCAAAGAGCACTTTATGGACGCATTTGTAGCCATTAGAGAGAATTTCAAGAATGTTTTCCGTAGCATGTTCAATGAACACGATAATTGTGATCTGGTTTTAATCGATCCGGACGATCCATTGGAATCGAATGTTGATATCATTGCTAAACCAAAAGGTAAACGACCGCAAAGTATCAATCAATTATCCGGTGGTGAAAAATCATTAACCGCCTTATCATTGTTGTTTGGATTATACCTTTATAAACCGGCGCCTTTTTGTATCCTGGATGAAGTTGATGCGCCATTGGATTTGGCCAATATTGACAAGTTCAATAAAGTGATCAGGGATTTCGCCAAAGATTCGCAGTTTATTGTTGTCTCGCATCAGGAAGAAACCGGTGCTGCTGCCGATGTGGTTCATGGAGTAACCATGCATAAAACAGGTATTTCTACTTTGGTCTCTACCGATTTTAGAAATATTGGCAAACAAAAATCAGTAGCTTAAGTGCTGAACAATTAATCAATAAAACATTATTGTTTATAAATTGGGAGTCGGTTTCCATAGCGAATTAATAATTTAGCCGATTCGCCTGTCACATAAAAAACCAATTTATGAACAAAGGATTTATTTTTTTGATAGTTGCATTCTTTATTTCGGCATTAGTGATTGTTGGATTATCCATCATGATCTTTACCGATAATGTCAAAAATAACGACAACGGCTATCACGAAATTTTTATCCCTACCGGATCCGATTATTCGGATGTGGAGCAGATTTTTATTGATCAGGACATCATCAAGAATATCCGATCATTAGATTGGGTCGCTTACAGAATGAATTATCCCAATACCATCGAACCGGGTAAATACATTATCTCCAACTCCTTATCTAATCGTGAGTTGATCAAACAGCTTAGAAACGGATACCAAGAAGTGGCTGTTAAATTACTTATTACCAATATTGATTCTAAAAAGGAACTCTTTGCAGTGGTGAGCAAAACACTGGAAGCCGACACAATAGAGTTGGATTTTATTTTTAATGACAACGACTTTCTAACTTCACAAAATCTTACGGCAGACAACAGTTGGGCGATTGTTTTGGCAGACACCTATTTATTCAATTGGGATACAGACGGTAAAGCCTTTTTTGACAGAATGCGCAATGAGTTTAATAAATTCTGGACGACTGAACGAACCGAAAAAGCAAAGTTGAAAGGTTTGAGTCCTATTGATTGTGTTATTTTGGGCTCTATCATTGAAAAGGAATCCATCAAAACAGATGAATATTCAAGAATTGCCGGAGTTTATATCAATCGATTGAGAGATGATTGGCCGTTGCAGGCAGATCCTACGATCAAGTTTGCACTAAACGATCAAGGAATTAAAAGAGTACTATCTAAACATCTTGAAGTAGAATCTCCTTATAACACCTATAAAAACACAGGTTTGCCGCCGGGGCCGATTGGTTTACCGCAAAAAACGACACTGGAAGCAGTGATCAATGCCGAACACCATGACTACATGTACTTCTGTGCCAACTCAGATTTTTCCGGTTATCATATTTTTGCCACAACGCTAAGGGAGCATAATAAGAATGCTAAAAAATACCAAAAGGCTTTAAACAAAAGCAATATCTATTGATGTTCGTACATGAATTCAAATATAGAGTACCATATCCCGAAGTAGATCGTCTAAATGTTGTTCATCATGGTCACTATGCGAAATACTTTGAAATCGGCAGATTGGAAGCCATGCGGGCGTTGGGCTGGAATTATAAAGATATGGAAGACAGTGGTATAGGGCTGTTTGTTGTTGAAATGCAATCTAAGTTTCTAAAACCGGCTACTTATGATGAGCTTATTACCATCATTACCACCTTAAGGGAAATGCCCAATAGAAAAGTGACCTTTACAACAGAAATCGTTAATCAGGATGGCGACACTTGTTGTATCGGAACAGTCAAGCTTTTATTCGTCAACAAATCCAGAATGAAAGTTTGCTCCATTCCGGGTGAACTAAAACAACTATTGGAACCTTACTTTAAATAAGCCAATGAACAAACTTTTTCACAAATTCATCAATATCAAACCCATCTTCAGATGGGCATGGATGCGTTTGAAAAAAGCCACCTTACCCGGTTTTGAGGGCGTACCGATCTATAATGTAATTCAAATGTTCAGAAATGAAATACAAAATGATGCCTTATCGGTGAGAGCGGCTGCCATCTCTTTTAATTTCATACTGGCGCTTTTCCCTACCAGCATCTTCATTTTTACTTTGATTGCTTATATCCCTATTGAAGGATTTGATGAAACCTTACTGAACTACATCAAAACCATCATGCCGGCCGGCACCTATGCAACGCTCGACACCACCATACACGATATTATTAACAACCGAAGAGGTGGTTTGTTATCCGTAACATTTGTCTTAGGAGGTTATTTCAGTATCAATGGTGTCATGAATATGATGCGGGCATTCGATAAAGCCAACCCGACCTTTATCAAGCGAAACTGGTTACAAAAATTTGTGGCCGCCACCAAGATCAATACTTTAATTATTTTCCAGATTTTGGTATTGATAACGCTCATTATTTTAAGTCATGAGCAGTTAAATTCCTTATTGAGCACTTTAGGATGGAAGAATAAGAGCGGCACCTTGTTGTATTTCATCAGAATTTCAATGACTTTATTTACCTTCTTTAATACCATCGCACTGATCTATTATTTCGGTCCGGCAGTGGAAAAAAAGTACCGATATTTTTCTGTGGGTGCCAGCTTCGCTACCCTTTTGATCTTGGGATTCTCCTATATATTTTCTTACTATGTCAATTTCATGTTTCCCAGATTGAACAGCATTTACGGCTCTTTAAGTGTCATGATCTTTATCATGATCTGGATCTATGCCAATGCTTTCGTGCTCTTGTTTGGCTTTGAATTAAACAACAGCATTGCCGTTAACAAACACATCGAAGAAATACCGGAAGATTTTAAAGTAGGATAATCAAAACGCTCTAAAAACAAGAAAACTAATCAACAAAGGATTAGTTTTTAGGATAATGTGGTCTTCTTTATCGGAGTAGTTCAACAATACCCCGCATATAAAATTTTTATGGCGGAGATGGAGGGATTCGAACCCCCGGTACCTCTCGGTACGTCGGTTTTCAAGACCGATGCATTCGACCACTCTGCCACATCTCCGGTGCGAATGTACAAATAGTTTCCATTTTTAATCATGCTTTTCCATCTTAATTAATTATTAAGCAAACTAAATTTTGATATATTTGGTTTAACCTAATGGTTAATGGTGAATTTGTTTATTTTCTTGAATGTTAGTAAAACAACTATTAACTTACTAACTTTTAATTTCCTACTTAACGATTTTAGTATCTATGGCTAACAGTAACTCATTGAAACAAATAGAAAATAGAGAATGGATCGCATCCCTGCAATATTTATTAGAAAATGAAAGTCCGGAGCGCGTCAATGAGATCTTAAAACTACTGCATCAAACTGCCCAATCATATAACGTCTCTTCCTCCTATCAGGAAATCATTACCGATTATGTCAACACCATTGCCGTTAAAGATGAAATAGCCTATCCCGGAGATGAAACGTTAGAACAAGAAATTGAAAATGCCATACGCTGGAATGCCATGGCAACAGTGGTGAAGGCCAACAAAAAGATTTCAGGTTTGGGAGGTCATATTTCAACTTACGCCTCCATTGCTACCTTATTTGAAGTAGGCTTCAATCATTTTTTCAAAGGGTATGATAATAAAGAACCCGACCTGATTTACTTTCAAGGTCATGCTTCACCGGGTATCTATGCCCGATCATTTTTGGAAGGACGTTTCAATGAAACCAATTTAAAGCGATTCAGAAGAGAAGCTACTTATAATGATGCCCTCTCCTCCTATCCACATGCGCGGTTAATGCCCGATTACTGGCAATTTCCAACCGTTTCGATGGGCTTTACTTCATTACAAGCGATTTATGAAGCACGATTCTTAAAATATTTAGAAAACAGAGGATTAAAAGCAAAGAACGATCAAAAAGTTTGGGCTTATATGGGTGATGGTGAAATGGATGAGCCGGAGTCATTAGGTGCTATAACTTTAGCCTCAAGGGAACATTTGGATAATTTGATTTTTGTGGTCAACTGTAATTTACAGCGTTTAGACGGACCGGTAAGAGGAAATGGTAAAATCATTGATGAATTAGAAGGCATTTTTAAGGGTGCCGGATGGAATGTCATCAAAGTGGTTTGGGGAAGAAATTGGGATCCCATTTTTAAAGCCGATGCCAACGGTTTGCTTACCAATAGATTAAATACAGCGGTCGATGGAACCATACAAAGATTGGCAGTAGCGAAATCAGGTGATTTTAAAAAGATTTTGGCTGCCGGAAAGGATGATTTGGCACAATTCTTAAATCAGTTTTCCGACCAGGAAATGTCAGGGTTAACCTGGGGTGGACATGATCGTTTAAAAGTATATAATGCCTATCATCAAGCCATTAACGCAAAGGATAAACCGACCGTTATTTTGGCACAAACCATTAAAGGTTATGGCATGGGAAGTGCAGGCGAAGCCAGTAATGAAGCCCATC
Organism: Bacteroidota bacterium; assembly: GCA_020436175.1. Lineage (GTDB taxonomy): Bacteria > Bacteroidota > Bacteroidia > Chitinophagales > JADIYW01 > JAGQYH01. Next base: position 3,208 of record JAGQYH010000099.1, on the reverse strand, counting down.
AGCAAAAGAAACTGAACACAGATCAACTAAAATATTACAGAGATAAGTTTGCAATTCCGATAAAGGATGATCAGATCAACGAAATTCCATTCTATACATTAGATAAAAATGGAAAGGCCTATCAATATTTAATGGATCGCAGAAGTAAATTGGAAGGATTTATTCCATCCAGAAAAAATTTAGCACCTGAGTTTAAAATGCCAAAGCAAGACGTTTTTGAGATCTTTGATGAAGGTTCAAAAGGCAGAGAGGTAACCACTACTTTGGCATTTGTTCAACTTTTGTCAAAAATGCTGCGCGACAAGAACATCAAAGACAAAGTCATTCCTATTATTCCTGATGAATCAAGGACATTCGGTATGGATGTTTTATTTGGACAAGTAGGTATCTATGCTTCTCATGGACAAAAATACGAGCCTATCGATAAAGGCAATATGCTTTTCTACAAAGAATCTCGTAAAGGTGTAATTCTGGAAGAAGGCATAACAGAAGCCGGCTGTATGGCCAGCTTGATTGCAGCCGGAAACAACCACACGAGCAATCCACACTACACCATTCCCTTTTTCGTCTTTTATTCCATGTTTGGTTTTCAACGGGTGGGCGATTTGGTTTGGGCAGCAGCAGATGCCAGAGCGAAAGGCTTCATGATCGGTGGCATTGCCGGTAAAACTACCTTATCCGGTGAAGGATTGCAACACTTAGATGGCTACAGTCATCTCAACGTACTGGCTTTCCCTAGTGTTATGGCTTACGACCCTGCTTTTGCCTATGAACTGTCCGTCATTATCCAAGATGGAATCAAAAGGATGTATGCTGACGATGAAGATTTGATCTACTATATTACCATGTTAAACCAATCCTACATTATGCCGGCTAAGCCTAAAAACGTAGATCAAGGAATATTAAATGGCATATATAAATTTAAGGCTTCTGAAAAGGATGTCGGTAAGAATAGAAAAGTGGAGCTTTTAGCCGGTGGTGCTATTATGTATGAAGTGATAGAAGTAGCTGAAATATTGGAAAATGAATTTGATGTAGCGGTAGACATCTTTAGTGTCACAAGTTTCAAATGCCTTTATGAAGATGCAAGAGATGTAGAAAGAGATCGGCTTCAAAACAACACAATAAAAGATTGTTTGATCAATAAAGTTTTGAGCAATGATGCTGCACTCACATTGGCAGCTTCAGATTATATCAAAGCGGTTCCTATGACTATTGCACCATGGGTAAAAAATGATTTTATTGCTATGGGGGCTGACGGTTTCGGTTTAAGTGATGCCGTTCCCTATTTAAGAGATCATTTTGAGTTAAGTGCCAAGTTTATTGTCAGAGCCACCGTCAACCATTTGATTCAAAAGGGAGTTTTAGATCAATCAGCTTCTGAAAAATTGAATAACAAATTTAAATTTGATTCAGAAAAAGCTAATCCTGCCCATTTTAATTAATATTCTATGGAGAAGAAAATAGTATTACCTAAGATATCTGATAACATTAATGTTGTAACCGTTACTGAAATATTGGTTAAAGTCGGTGATAAAGTAGAAGCAGAAGATTCCTTGATTACGGTGGAGAGTGAAAAAGCATCTTTAGAAGTGCCAACCGAATTTGAAGGTGTTATCAAAGAAATTTTGGTAAAAGAAGGAGAAGAAGTAAAGATCGGCGCTACCATTGTAATTTTGGATACAGATGAAGAAGAAGCCAAAAAGGAACAATCTGATGTTCCTAAAGAAGTGCAAGAATCATCTAAAGAAAAGGAACCGGAAGTAAAAGATAAAGATGAGGATGAAGTAAAAGACACTGATCAAAAGGAAAGCGAGATATCATCTGAAGAAAAACAAGAAGCTAATATTTCAGCTAGTGAATCTTCTATTGCTGAATCGGGAGACAGTACGGATAAATCTATTCCCGTATCCCCTTTAGCCAGAAAAGTGGCCAGAGAAATGGGTGTTAATTTGCAAGAATTAGTCAAAAAATCGGATGGAGGAAGAATAACGGTTGATGATGTTAAACAATTTGCTCAAACAGCCACTTCCTCTGAAACAAAATCCCTTTCTATAGCTGCCATACCCATTCCGGACTTTAGTCAATGGGGCGAAACCAAAAGGGAAAAACTATCTTCTATTAATAAAATTACTGCCAAGAATACTACTTTCTCCTGGCAAACCATGCCGCATGTTACCCATTTCGACAATGCTGATATTACAGAATTAGAAGAGTTTCGAAAAAAGTACAATGCAAGACACCAATCAGGCATAACCATTACCTCTATTTTGTTAAAAATTATTGGTATTGCCTTAAAGCAATTCCCAAAATTCAATGCCAGTTTGGATGCTAACAATAACGAGCTCATTTATAAGCATTATTATCATATTGGCGTGGCCGCTGACACTAAAGACGGCTTACTGATGCCGGTCATACAACATGTAGATCAAAAAGGAATTACTGAAATGTCCCAAGAATTGGGGGATCTGGCCGAAAAAGCCAGAAACAGGAAATTACATCCTGATCAAATGCAAGGCCAGACATTTGTGATTTCTAATCTTGGAGGCATTGGCGGAGTGGGTTTTACTCCTGTAGTTTTCCCCAATAACAGCGCTATATTAGGCGTTTCGAGAGCTTCAGTTCAACCGGTTTGGGACAAAGAAAAGAGTGAATTCAAGCCTAGATTGATCGCACCGCTTTCATTATCGTATGATCACAGAGTAATTGATGGTGCCGATGCCGCCAGATTCATGCGATGGGTTTGCGAAGGGTTGGAACGGCCCATACAGTTGCTTTTTTAAGTCTCTATTAGCAACAACTTAACAACGGATATTTTTACTTTTACATATATTGCGGCCTCCTTATGAATGAGTTAATTCAAGACATATATTGCTGCCCGATAACCAAAGCAAGTTATGAGCACCAATCATTGAATGGCAAGAATATAGGAATGCTTTATTGCAAAAATTCCAACACCTACGTTCCCGTTATCAATAATATCATTTACTTTAACGAAAGGAGCATTTATATTTCAGATGAAGATTATCAAGAAGCAGTTGATCAATTAGCTCATCAATGCGGCGCTTATTCATTTGAATACAGTGAATTTGTTAAACAAAAGAACAGAAGAGCCTACAACGATGCTTATGCTGCATTTCAACCTTTTAATGAAGCCTCAAAAGCATTTTATCCCTTTATTCAAGGCATTAAAGAACAATTACAACCG
>JAGQYH010000098.1 GCA_020436175.1 Bacteroidota bacterium | reverse complement strand
TCTCCCTTGATATAGTGAAGAATATTCTTCGTTAATATTTCTGCTTCAAAATGCGCTACAGAACCGGCTTTTGAAGCAGGCAGATCAGTAGCGTCGCCGATCACAAAAATATTCTCATGCGCTTTCGATTGCAAAGTTTGATTATCAGTCGGCACAAAATTAAGATCATCTCCTAAACCTGATCGTTCCATGATCTCACTCCCCATATTGGTTGGCACGGTCACCAACAAATCAAAAGCCACTTCTTTGCCGCCATAATCAACGATCACCTTCTTTTCATTATCTACTTTTTCGATATAAAAATCTGGCACTACATTAACGCCTTTTTCTTCCAATAGATAGGTTAGCTTTTTAGAAGCAGTTGGTTTGGTGAAAGCACCATCCACCGGAGTGACATAAGTGATCTTCACCTTATCGCGCATATTTTTCTTTTTAAAGAAATCATCCGCTAGAAAAGTAAATTCCAAAGGCGCTACCGGACATTTGATCGGCATTTCCGTAATATGAACCACCAAGTTTCCTCCTTCCCAATTAGCCAGTTTATCACGCAAAGCAGTCGCTCCGTCAAATGAATAAAAATCAAAAATATCCTTTCTCCAAAGAGGTCCCAACACACCTTCTGTTTCCTGAGGCGCAATATGAGATCCAGTAGCAATGATCAACACATCATAATCAACGCCACTTCCACCCTTTAAATGAACTCGATTCTTCTCCGGCTCAATGGATTCAACCGGACTGTGGATGTATTTTACATCAGCATGTAAAAATTTATCCGTTCGCTTTTTGACCTGTTTCTCAGTGTATTCACCAAAAGGCAGGAATAAAAACCCCGGTTGGTAATAATGCACATCATCTTTGTCTATAATGGTAATTTGCCATTCATTCAAATCTAATTTCTTCCGAAGGTGATTCGACATGATGGTTCCCGCAGAACCTGCTCCTAAAATCAGCATATTTTTCATAAACCAAATGTAATACTAGTAAAAAGGTCGTTCACTTTTGTTCATCAGTGAGGTGAATGACTTTCATCATTCGCCATTCAATAACACCATTAAATCTACAAATTGTTCCCAACTATCATGCAATAATTTAATGATTCAAAAGCAACTGAAAAACTTCTGCTTTGAATTTTTCAAATATTACCTTTGCATTTAAATCAATCACTAATGAAGGAATACGATGAAGCGAAGGAGGCTTTAAGCCAAGAGGATATTGAAAAGTGTATTTCTATTTTAGAAAAACTGGTAGCGGAAACCGACCAGATCTTCGACATTCCCAAAGATAGGCGGGTGGCATTATTAAGGGCCGCCGGCCAGCTTTCAAGACCGGAAAGAGATGAATTAAAACGCCGCAGAAAAGATGGTAAAAAAGCAGCTAGACGAAAAGAAAAAGAACGTGATAAACACGCCAGAAAAGCCACAGGCATAAGAAGTGCCAGAGAAGCGCATATTTTTGAAGCACCTAAAATGTTGGCCGCTGCCAAAATTGAAGATCTCGAAGAACGTGTTTTACTTTCCCCAAGAAATTGTTACGTCTGTAAAACGGTTTACAATAAACTTCATCACTTTTATGATGCCATGTGCCCAAGTTGCGGCGACTTTAACTATGCTAAGAGATTCCAAACCGCAGATCTCACTGATCAAGTAGCCATTGTAACCGGTTCCAGACTTAAAATTGGTTATCACATCACATTAATGATGTTGAGAGCCGGCGCTACTGTAGTGGCTACTACTAGATTCCCGGTTGACTCGGCCTTGAGGTTTTCCAAGGAAGAAGATTTTCATGAATGGGGCGACCGACTTAAAATTCATGGTTTAGATCTTAGACACATCCCAAGTGTAGAGATCTTTTGCAATTTTATTGAACAGCAATACGATCGGCTGGACATATTGATCAATAATGCAGCGCAAACCGTAAGGCGACCAGCAGGGTTTTATCACCATTTAATGCCCAATGAATTATTGGAAATTGATCAACTTCCTAAAGCCGCTCAGGAATTGCTGTCCGATCATCAATATTGCTTGAATGAATTAAGCGCATTTTCTACTAAAATCTCTGCCAAACAAAACAACACATTGCCGGTTTCCTGGCAGGATACGGAACCGGGCATCGGTATTCGAGCATCGGCTAAGTTATCGCAAATCCCCTATCGATTTGATCAATCTTTGTCTTCAGAAGAAATATTCCCCGAAGGTGAATTGGATGCTGATCTGCAACAAGTAGATCTTCGAAAAACCAACAGCTGGCGGTTGCGATTAGGTGAGATCGAAACGCCGGAAATGATTGAAGTACAATTGGTGAATGCCGTAGCACCCTTCGTACTTTGTAATCGCCTTTCCCATTTAATGAGAAAAGAAAACACCGGTAAAAAACACATTATCAACGTGTCGGCCATGGAAGGTAAATTCCATCGTTTTCATAAGGAAGATAGACATCCGCACACGAATATGGCAAAGGCTGCTCTAAACATGATGACCCATACTTCTGCATCGGATTTTGCCAAAGACGGTATTTATATGAATGCCGTTGACACCGGTTGGGTAACTGATGAAGATCCGATTGAATTGGCAAAAAGCAAGGAAAAGATCCACGATTTTCAGCCGCCTTTGGATATTGTTGACGGAGCTGCCAGAGTGTTAGACCCTTTATTTGATGGTATTAACACCGGTAAACATTGGTGTGGTAAATTCTTGAAGGATTACCGCCCGATTGATTGGTAGTTTAATTTATAATGATTTAATGATTGAATGTGTTAATGCTGAAATGTTTTAGCCAGATGATTTAGCATGTAATTGCACGCAGCTATTTTACCTTATTTATTTTCTTAGCTGCTAACAAATCTCTGAACTCAGTTAACTCGCTATTGGTAAACATACTTTTAGGTATATAAGTAGCACTAAAATTGTTTGGGTAGAGTAAAATCAAGTGCTTAGTTTCTTTCATGTATGCAAAATTTGTCCATCTGCTTGACGTATCCAAAACATTGTTTTTTATTCTAATATTATCGCTAGAAATGATGTATTCATTTATCGAATTCAAAAATGAAATTTTCTTATACAACATTTTTAACTGAAATAGATACAGTAATGGTAGAAAAAGGATCCATATAAAGAACAAAGTATTAATGCTCATTAATCCTGATAAAGTAAATGGATAAATGTTTTTAAGCCAAAAACTAATAACCATTACAATAAGCAAAGTTGAGATTAAAACTATTGGAGATTTAAACAAAAGAATGAATTGATCATTCCTATATTCAGAAAATTTGATTTGTCCACTTAAACGTATAAATGTATTCTTTTCAAATACAAGTTCATCCGGTTCGTCAATTATGTCGATGTTTATCTCTTTTACTTTCGCCTTCGGTTTTAAAACTAGTCTACGAATAATTATTATCCATATAACAACTATAACAACAAGGGGAATAATGGTATCTAATGAAAGCATCAACCAAACGTTTTTGTATTTATATATGTTCAACCAAATTAATCATTAACCATTAATCATTAAACACTTAACTTTAATAAGTGTGCCAATATGCCCAAGCTATAAAAACAAATTGAAAAGCTAATCTTAACCATAGTGCCCACATAGACACCTTCATCCCGGCGCCTTTCTGTTGCAGATGGTAAATATTAGCGGGATAAACGGCAATGAGTAAAGCTATCACTCCCCATGCCGCTAAATGACTGATAGCCGGTATCAACAAAGCCAATCCGAGTATAATTTCTGCCCATCCACTGGCAATATTGATCAATCGCTTGTTCTTAAAAACAGGAGGAATAATCTTGTAATAAAATTTAGGCATTCTGAAATGATTAAGTCCTGCTACCATGTAAAAAATGGCCATTACTATCAGACTAATTTGTTTGATTATCATCCGTACTGATTTTAATTTTTAAATGGATGGCGCAAAGTATATTGCGGACTTCCAAAATAAGGTTCAAAAAATTGCATGCCTTTATTCAGCACGGAATTGGTTCCTTTCAAATAAATATGCATGGCATGTGAAGTGGCCCCGATAGTACTTTTAATTTCCGTGGCAGTCCTGCCCAAATGCAAAGTTGTTGCCTTTAGTTGTATACTTAATTTCACCAGATCCAATAGAATCCTATTATATAACTTAAAATCTAAGTTTACCTGATAATCCAAACCCATGTAGTTAGCATCCAACGACTCATTATCTTTCAAAACTGAGATAAAACCCACCAATTTATCCTTAAAAAAATAGGCCACAACGAAAAAATTATTACTCCACAGATCGGCCATGTTCTTGAAATAGTTTTCACATAAATATCCCAAATTTAGATTCACCTTCTGAGCGGTATTCATGTACAATTGAAATAATTCCTTATGATATATGGCTACCTCTTGTTCGGATAGTTTTTTAGCTTCAATTGCTGCACTTTCTTTCAAAACCTTTCTCAGTCGAACCCTATACTTGCTGCTGAGATCCTTGGTATAGTCATCAAAATTAGTCCAATCGGGATCAATTTCCATAAACATATCTGGATCCACCGGATAGGCAGCATAATTTTCCTCCTTCAAATATTCATGGATTACCTCGTCTTTGTCATCATAGACATTATTCACCATATATGCCGTAACCCTTTTCTGACAATATTGATGCACTTGATCAAAGCTTTTCTTAATCAACTGCTTTCTCTCCTCTTGAGCAACAGATGAATCAAAATAAATGCCTTTATCTCCTGTAAAAAAAATGTTTCCGGTGGTCAGTAACTTCCAGTTGACAAAATCCAATATGCCGTAAAACAGCTTTAAAAAGAAACTTTTTAACCAACCTCTGTCTACTTCTTGTCTGAAAAAATTTTTAACATAAGCACCTTTAAAATTGATCAATTGAAAGCAGAGAATCCCTATCGTAGCTGTATTTCTAACGATCATAGCATAAAAGAAATCCACCTCAGAACGGTGTTCTTCTTCAATCATGCTTAAATAATCGTAATTCATGGAAGTGGGCAATTCATCATGAGCCAACGCCCATTGATGCGGTGCAATCTCTTTGATCGATCGTACTATATTAATTTGATGGTTCAAAAAAGATATTTAGATTTCCTACAGCAAAGAACTACAATTTTTTATTCGTAAAGTTCATTTACTATCTTTATTTTTAGGTTACAGCTTAAATGTACAAATTATGATTGGAGGATTTCTAGCCGGTTTAGTTACGGCCAATGCTTTCGAGTGGTATATGCACAAATACATGTTGCATGAACACGCTCGCAAAAAAGACAGCTTTTGGAGATTTCATTATATGGATCACCACAAAAATGCCATTAAGCAAAATTTTGAAGACAGCGATTACGAACAACCGCTTCTAAAAGAGTGGAACGGACAGAGCAAAGAAGCCGCCAGTTTGTTAGGCGCAGCAGTGGCAGTCACCCCACTTTTTCCATTCGCTCCGGGATTTACTTCAGCACTTTGGTTTTCTGCAGCCAATTATTATGTAGTGCACAAAAAATCACATATGGATCCTGCTTGGGGCTACAAATACTTGCCTTGGCACTACGATCATCATATGGGACCTGATTCGGAAAAAAACTGGTGCGTTACCTTTCCTCTGTGGGATTATGTTATGGGCACAAGAGAAGTCTATAAAGGAACTGAGCGCGAGAAAAAAGATATTGCAACAGGTCGTAGAAAACCACCGGTTGAACAACCTAAAACGGTTTTGAGAAAAGTGGCTTGATACTACTCCTCAATAATCTTAACAGCCTCTTCCACCATCGATTTAGAACCGATAATGATAGGCACTCTTTGATGTAATTCTGTTGGATTTACTTCCAATATCCTTTGTTGACCGGTGCTGGCTTCTCCTCCGGCTTGCTCTGCCAAAAATGCCAGTGGGTTGCATTCATACATTAATCTCAATTTACCTAAAGGGGCATCCTTCATGGCCGGATAAAGAAAAACCCCTCCTTTGATCAAATTTCTATGTACATCAGCCACCATACTCCCGATATATCTCAGTCGATAAGCCTTGGATTTTTTGTCTGTAGAATCCTGACAATACTGAAGATAGTTTTGTACTCCTTTACCGAAATTATAAAAATAGCCCTGATTAATGGAGTAAGTATCAGATTTAACAGGAGTAATAATATCAGGATGTGACAAACAAAATTCCCCTATTGATGGATCTAATGTAAAACCATTCACTCCTTTTCCCGTGGTGTACACCATCATTGTAGAAGACCCATAGATCACATAGCCTGCAGCCACCTGCTTCACACCGGGCTGTAAGAAGTCTTCAATGGTGCAAGGTTTTCCCATGGGCGAAACACGCTTATAGATCGAAAAAATAGTGCCGATAGAAACATTAACATCAATATTGGAAGAGCCATCCAAAGGATCGAACAGCACCACATATTTGGCATTTTTGTTTCGTTCATTGCATTCAAAGCTCACCAATTCCTCTTCTTCTTCACTGGCAATGCCACAACATTCGCCACTAGTCATCAAACTGGCTTTTAAAATGTCATTGGCGAACATATCTAACTTCTGAACCTCTTCCCCTTGAACGTTAGTTGAACCATTAGCGCCAATTATATCCACCAAACCGGCTTTATTTACCTCTCGATTCACCACTTTACAAGCCACTCCGATGTCTCTTAAAAGTCCTGATAACTCACCGGTAGCAAATGGAATATCCTTTTGACGATCAATGATAAATTCGTCCAGTGTTGTAATCCCTTTTGTATTCATAGATTAGATTTCTGATGCAAATATGGTTCAATTTTTGGATTAGGGAAAAATTTTGATGTCGGTTTAATATTTATAAAATCTTATCAGCATTAAAAATATTGAGGAGTTCAGCATATTTGTAGTCCAAAAAGTGAATACACCTAACATAAATATAAGATCAGCACAGCAAAGTGACCTTTCCGAAGTATATGCTTTAATCAAAGCATTGGCCATATTCGAAAAGGAATTCAATGAACCTGAAAATTCTTTTGATCAGTTCACCAAGGACTTTAACAACAATCTGTACGGTTGTTTGGTAGCCTTATATAGCGAAGAGGTCATAGGAATGGCGCTGTATTTTTGGGGTTATTCTACATGGAAAGGAAAAATGCTGTATCTGGATGATCTGGTGGTCAAAGAGTCATACAGACAGCAAAAAATAGGCAGTCAATTGTTCAATGCCATCATGGACATTGCCAAGAACGAATCGGCCAATGTAGTGAGATGGCAGGTTTTGGATTGGAATCAACCGGCTATTTCCATGTATGAAAAGGTCAACGCATCATTCGGTAAAGATTGGTGGAATTGTCAGTTAGAAAAGAATAAAATTCTCAATTATAAATCCATTTAGACCAATTTAATATCTTATAAAGAAAGTAAAATGAAAGTTTTTAAGTTTGGAGGAGCATCCATCAAAGATGCCGAGAGTATTAAAAATGTTTGCGAGATCATCAAAAAATATGGTGATAAAACATTGTTGGTAGTGGTGTCTGCCTCGGGTAAAACAACCAATGCTTTGGAAGACGTTACCAATGCATATTTCAAAGATTCCGGCAAAGCCAATGACTTATTAGACGGCATAAAACAAAATCATTTTGGCATCTGCAAAGAGCTATTCAATGAAGGACATAAAGTATATGATGACCTTCAAAATATATTTGTTGAGTTAGAGTGGCAATTAGAAGAAGAAAGATTGGAGTCTTATAATTATGTGTATGACCAAATCGTATCGGTTGGCGAATTGCTCTCTACCACCATTATTAGTCATTATCTAAATGAAAAAGGTATTCTCAGCCATTGGTTGGATGTGAGAGATGTGTTAAAAACCGATGACACTTATCGCGAAGCCAAAATTGACTGGGAGCAAACAGATCGATTGATCAAGTCGGAAGTAATTCCACTTTTAAAAGATAAGATCGTTATTACCCAAGGTTTTCTGGGCTGCACTCCTGAAAATTGCACCACTACTTTGGGCAGAGAAGGTTCCGATTTTACAGCAGCTATTTTTGCCAATGCTCTGGATGCTGAAAGTCAAAGTGTTTGGAAAGACGTTCCGGGTATATTGAACGGCGATCCAAGAATTTGGGAGGAAACGGAGCTTATTGAAGATATGACTTACCACGAAGCCATTGAAATGACGTTTTACGGTGCGCAAGTCATTCATCCTAAAACCATTAAACCGCTTCAAAACAAACAAATTCCATTGCTGGTGAGATCTTTTATCCATCCGGAAGATAGAGGCACTAAAATCTACAATCCCATCAAAGAACCTATTTACCCTCCGGTTCGGGTGATTAAATACAACCAGGCACTGATCAGTTTGTACACCAAAGACTTCTCTTTTATTGAAGAATATGTAATGAGTAAGATCATCAAAGCTTTTTCCAAAGTAAACCTGAAGATCAATATGATGCA
>JAGQYH010000097.1 GCA_020436175.1 Bacteroidota bacterium | reverse complement strand
CATCTCTGTGGGCATATCACCGACTTTCTCTCTTTTGAAATCCGCTTCCCAGACCAACCAAGGCCGTCCACCAAAATCTATCGCCACTTGTGCCAAAACATCATCCATAGGTAATAAGAAACCATATCTTTCAATGCCTCTTTTGTTGCCTAATGCCTCTAAAAAAGCTTGTCCTAATGCCAGCGCCGTATCTTCAATAGTGTGATGTTCATCAATATGTAAATCGCCTTTCACTTGAATAGTCAGATCACATTCTCCATGCTTGGCGATCTGTTCTAACATATGATCAAAGAATCCCAAACCGGTTGAAATGTCAGCTTTTCCCTTTCCGTCCAGATTCAACTCGATGGTGATGTCTGTTTCTTTGGTTGTGCGCTGAACACGTGCTTTTCGGTCTGTATTTTTCAGAAACTCGTAAATGGATTTCCAATGATCTGTTTTTAGAGCTAAAGTATCGGTCAGCTCGTGTTGATCCAATAGATCATCATCAGCCGTATCCGTACTTCTCCCGATCAAGATGCCTTTACCACCAAAGTTCTTAGCAAATTGAATATCGGTATATCGATCGCCCACCATGTATGAATTCGCCAAATCGTATTGCCCCGACATATACTTATCTTTGATAAGTCCGATATTTGGCTTTCGTTCCGGATGGTTCTCCTTTGCAAAATGTTTGTCCACATAAACATCTTCAAATTCAATGCCCTGTGTACTGAAAACTTCCATCATCAATTGCTGCACCGGCCAAAATTTTTCTTCAGGATGTTGCGGCAAACCCAAGCCATCCTGATTGGTGACAATTACCAATTGATACCCCAATTCATCCACGATCTTTCGCAAGTAGATCAAAACATCGCTTAAAAATTCCAGTTTTTCAAAGCTATCCACTTGCCAATCTTCCGGCTCATGGATCAATGTTCCATCTCTGTCAACAAATAACACCCTTGGCTTCATCATTTACTCTTAAGCAGGTTTAGAATTTATGAATAGGGCTTCATATTCTTTTAAAGCCTCTAAAAGTAACTTATTCTCTTCCGGACTGCCAACGGTGATCCTTAAACAACCGTTGCAATGCGGCTGGCCGTTCCTATCTCTAACGATCAAACCCTTTTTCTTTAGGAAACCGTACAACTCCAGTGAATTTTGAAACTTGACCAATAAGTAATTGCCTTCGGAAGGATATACTTTTTTCGTGATCTCCATCCAAGAAATTTGCTGTTCCAGGATGGCTCGTTCTGCCTTGATCTTGTCTACCATTTCCTTTAAAACTTCCGGTTTACTCAAGGCTTTACTCACCAATTCTATCGTATTGGAATTGATATTGTAAGGCATTTTAATGGTATTCAACACATTAATAACTTCCGGCGCTCCAATGCCGATTCCCAATCGCAACGCTGCCATACCCCAGGCTTTGGAAAACGTTCTTAAAACGACCAAGTTCGGATATTTCTGAAAGCGATCGACCCATGATCTGGCATTGGAAAAACCGATATAAGCCTCATCGATTACCAACAAACCATTGAATGAATCCAGTATGATCTTGATCTCTTCCGTGTGAATTAAGTTACCACTTGGATTATTGGGAGAACAGATAAAAATAATCTTCGTCCGTTCATTAATTTGGTCTTTTATGGCAGGAATGTCTAATTGAAAATCATCGGTCAAATTTATCGCATGAATTCCCACATCATTGATCTGAGCGCATTTCTCATACATACCGAATACCGGAGGAAAGATCATGATTTCATCTTCACCCGGACGGCAAAAAGCTTTGATCAACAAATCGATGATCTCATCGCTGCCGTTTCCGCAAAAAACATTATCGATCGCTAAATCCGGATTCAACCAATGAATGATCTTAGCTTTCAAATCTTTCTGTAACGGATCGGGATATCGATTGTAACTGCCACCACAAACAGAGCCCAAAGCATTTTCATTCGCATCCAACAAAATACCATCTCCCGAATATTCAGAACGGGCGGATGAGTATGGTTGCAAACCCAAAAGATGTGGTCGAATCAAGTTTTTTATTTCTAAGGACATTATGTTCTCAATTATTTTGACAATTCTTTGAGTCGTAAAGTTACGGCATTTGCATGACCTTCCAACGCCTCTGCTTTAGCCATCACCTCCACTGAAAGACCCAATGCTTTTAATCCAGCTTTTGAAGCTTCCTGATAGGTGATCTTTTTTACAAAACTATCGACAGAAACACCACTGTACGCCTTTGCAAATCCATTGGTAGGCAGCGTATGATTGGTACCGGAAGCATAATCACCCAATGATTCAGGCGTATAATGCCCAAGGAAAACAGAACCGGCATTCGTGACCTTCTCCCCCAATTTCGAATAATCTTGGCAGGCAATAATCAAATGCTCCGGCGCATAAAAATTGGAAAAATCCATGGCTTCCTCCATCGAGCCAAATAAAATGCTCAAACTGTTTTCCAATGCATCAATGGCAATCATAGCGCGAGGCAATGTTTTTAATTGTTCGTATAAAGCTTCCTGTACATCACTAATTAAATTGGCATTATCCGTTAGTAAAACTACCTGACTATCTGAGCCGTGCTCCGCTTGAGCAATAAGATCGGCAGCTACAAAAGCAGGATGAGCAGTAGCATCGGCAATAATGGCTACTTCCGATGGTCCTGCCGGCATATCGATGGATGTACCTTTGCTATTCACCAATTGTTTGGCTGCGGTAACATATTGATTGCCCGGCCCGAATATCTTACTTACTTTAGGAATAGTTTCCGTACCAAATGCCATGGCAGCAATAGCCTGTGCGCCTCCTACCTTATAAATGGCATGCACTCCGCACAATTGCGCTGCATACAAAATGGCAGGATGAATTTTTTCCTTTTTATCCGGAGGACTGCAAAGAATCACTTGTGTGCAACCCGCCAATTGTGCCGGAATGGCCAGCATCAAAACTGTACTGAACAATGGTGCACTACCGCCGGGAATATATAAACCTACGTTTTCAATAGGTGTCGATCTTCTCCAACATTGGATACCTTTGGTGGTCTCCACCTTCTTTTCCGTTTCCAGTTGGACACTGTGGAATTGTTTGATGTTTTGATACGCTACTTGGATCGCTTCTTTGAGTCCATCATCAACTTTTTGAATGGCCTTCTCAATTTCATCTTGACTTACCTGAAGAGATGACAACGCCACTCCATCGAATTGTTCCGTGAACTCCAACAGTGCTTTATCGCCTTTCTTTTTAACTGCTTTGAGTATAGGTTTTACCTGTTTGGCAATAGCCTTGTTATTCAAAACAGGTCTTTCTGCCAATTGTTGCCATTGCTTTTTATCGGGAAATTTCACTACCTGCATTACAAAATCATTTTCTCGATGGGCATCACTAAAATTCCTTCTGCTCCGGCGGCTTTCAATTGCTCTATGATCTCCCAAAACTGATCTTCAGCGATCACCGAAGAAACCGAATACCAATTGTCTTCTGCTAAAGGTGTAACTGTCGGACTTTTCATACCCGGTAATATTTGCAGGATGGTATCCACAGACCGTTCCGGTGCATTTAGAACAATATATTTATTTTTCCTGGCCTTATTAACGGACTCGATCCTGAAGATCAATTGATCCAAAATAGCTTGTTTTTCAGCTTCTAAATTGGAAGTCGAAAACAATATGGCCTCTGAACGCATCACCACTTCTACTTCTTTCAAGCCATTCCCAATAAGCGTGCTTCCCGTGCTCACAATATCACAGATGGCATCCGCTAAATTGATGGCAGGTGCTATTTCTACCGATCCTGAGATTTCATGAACGTCTGCTTTGACACCGTGTTCTTTAAAATATTGTTTTAGAATATTGGGATAAGATGTGGCGATGTACTTGCCTTCCATATCTGAAACACCATGGTATTTTTCGCCTCTGGGAATGGCTAACGACAATCGACATTTGGAAAAGCCTAATTTTTTTACGACACTTACTTGCTTTTCTTTTTCTATTAGAACATTCTCCCCAACAATGCCGATATCAGCCACACCATCTGCCACATAGCCCGGAATGTCGTCATCTCTTAAATAGAGAATTTCCAATGGAAAATTAGAACATTTGGCCACCAGCCTTTTGCTGCTATTACTGAAATGAATGCCACATTCAGCGATAATATCTAAAGATTTTTCGCTCAATCGACCTGATTTCTGTATAGCTAATCTTAAACTTGCCATGTAGTTAATGTTTATTGAAAACTATCTTCACGAATAGCTTTAAATTGAAGGTAGTAAATCAAGCACTAGATGTGCCCGAAAGATTATTTATTTTGCATTAAGAATATTTTGAAAGCACTGTAATCGTTTTCCATTGGAATGCTCAATTTTTGCGTGCCTAACACTTCGTTCAGTCGCTCCGGCACTTCCACTACCTGTTCAATGATACCTTCTACTATTTCTCCGAACTTCACCGGATGTGCTGTCGATAAGACCAAATAATTGGCTTTTAAATGAGTACTGTCCCGATAAGCCTTCATGCCCAAATACCCCACAGCTGTATGGGGACACATGATATAGCCGTATTGGGCATACACATCCTTAATGGCTTGTTCTGTTTGTTCATCATCAAATGAATAAGCCTCAATGACCTCTTTGATGGCCTTCCAATCATTTTGAAATAGATCTAATATTCTGAAAAAATTACTGGGATTACCCACATCCATGGCATTAGAAATAGTTTGAACCGAAGGTTTAGGTTGAAACTCGCCCGTCTCTAAATATTGGGTAAAGATATCATTGTCGTTGTTGCTCGCTATCATTTTGAATATCGGCAAACCCAATTCTTTGGCAAACAAGCCTGCCGTTAAATTACCGAAGTTTCCGCTGGGCACACTAAACACCAAAGGAAGTTCTTGGTGCGGCAATCGACTGTAGGCATAAAAATAATACAAAGACTGTGGTAATAAACGGGCAATATTGATGGAATTGGCCGATGACAAGGTAAGCGCTGCTTGCAATTCCTCATCTAAAAAAGCCCTTTTCACCATCGCCTGGCAATCATCAAAAGTACCATTGACTTCCAATACTCTGATATTGGCGCCCAGCGTGGCAAACTGTTTTTCCTGAATCTCGCTTACCTTATCCTTGGGATATAAAATGGTGACTCGGATACCTTTCACATTCAAAAAACCGTGTGCCACAGCACTGCCGGTATCGCCGGAAGTAGCTACCAAAATATCCACCACTTCCTTGTTGTTTCTCAAAAAGTACTCTAACAATCGCCCCATGAAACGGGCACCAAAATCTTTAAAAGCCAATGTCGGACCATGAAACAACTCCAATATTCCAATTTCATCTTCCAACCAATGAATGGGTGCATCAAAACCAAATGCTTTGTCGATGATGTTTTGAAGATCGGATGCGCTGATGTAATCTTTGAACAAATGACTCAATACTTCAAATGCGATCTCATTGAACGACATTTTATGAATATTCTGAAAGAACTCATCCTTCATTTTCTCCATGCGGATAGGCATATATAAGCCATTATCCGGTGGTAAGCCATTCTTTACGGCTTCATCGAGCATGACATTAGGAGAAATATGTTTGGTACTGTATAATTCCATTTTAAAGAGGTGTATTATTCAATTACTTTAGGTCCTTGCGTATTGACTTTGGATACATAAATATCGGAATCAATGTTTCTTGCCTTCATGATCTTTGCCATTTCCTCACCAATTTTCAGGGCAATATCCTTGTCGGTTGACAAAGCAAAAACACTGGGTCCGGAACCGGAAATACTGCCTCCTAACCCACCATTAGCGGTAATGGCCTTTTTCAAATCATCGAATCCGGGAATGAGTTTAGAGCGGTAAGGTTCAGCGATATAATCCTTTAAAGATCGACTGATCAGACCGTAATCGGAAGTTTGTAATCCAATGATCAAACCACCCAAGTTGGCAGATTGTCGTAATGAATCTTTTAAAGGAATTTCTTTTGGTAAGATCTCTCTTGCTTCTTTTGTCAATACCGTCAAATGCGGAAAAATAACCGTAGCATATAACTTTTCGGGGATCGGCAATTGAATGACTTCCAAAGGTTCGTAGCTTCTAACTAAAATAAAACCGCCAAACAAGGAAGCTGCCACATTATCTGCAATGGCTGAGCCGCAGGCTGCATCTTCAGCCGATAATAAAAACGGTAATAATTCTTCTTTAGACAATGGGGCTCCGAAAATACTATTGGCAGCAAACACACCGGCTACTGCACTGGCTGCACTGCTGCCCAAACCACTGCCCGAAGGCATTTTTTTATGGATGACAATATCGCAACCGAAATCGGCATTGATATGTTGTAAAAACTCGAGTATGGCTACGGCAGCAGAATTTTTCTCGGCTTCTCTTGGCAATACGCCACCATCGCCTGTAATATCCTTGATCCTCACACCCTTTTCCGCAGTAATCTCTAAATCTAATTCATCACCGGGTTGATCGATGGCAAAACCCAACACATCAAATCCACAAGCGACATTCGCCACCGTTGCCGGGGCAAAAACTTTTATCTTATCTCCTATCTTAACCATATCAATCCTTAATTTTCCATATAGTTGCCAATGCTGATGATCTCAGCAAACACGCCTGCTGCCGTTACTTCCGCTCCGGCACCGGGACCTTTGATTACTAATGGATTACTTCTATATCTTTCTGAGGTAAAAACGATCATATTATCCGAGCCGCTCAACTGATAAAAAGGATGATCACTATCTACGGCTTGCAATCCGATTTTCACTTCCGCTCTATCGATCATCGCCATATACCGCAACACCTTATTCTCCTTTTCGGCCTTTGCTTTCAACTCGCTAAAATATTTATCGTTCTTTTTCAAAACATTGAAAAATTCCTCCACACTGCCCTTTCTTCCTTGTTTTGGGATCAGGTTTTCCACTTCAAAATCGCCCAGCTCTTTACTGATACCGATCTCTCTACTCAAGATCAAGGCTTTTCGTGCAACATCCAATCCGCTCAGATCATCTCTTGGATCAGGTTCTGTATACCCCTTTTGTTGCGCCTCCTTTACAATATCGCTGAATAATTTTTCGCCTTTGAAGGAGTTAAATATGAAAGACAATGATCCGGATAATACCGCTTCGATCTTTAAAATCTTATCTCCGCTGTTTTGCAGTGCATCCAAGGTACTGATTACCGGTAAGCCTGCGCCAACATTAGTTTCATATAAGAAAGATGCACCACTTTTCTTCGCCAACTGACGCAATCGATCGTACTTTTTCTGACTTAAAGTATTGGCTATTTTATTAGGCGTTACCACTGAAATACTCTTTTCCAGAATTTGCTCGTAATACTCCACCACTGTGCTGCTCGCCGAACAATCCACAAAAACGGAGTTCGAGAAATCCAAGGTATTGATCTTATCAATGAAAGCTTGCAGATCAGATTTTGTAGATGTTTTCTTGAAGGTATTTTCCCAATTGTTCAGATCGATGCCGTTGCTGTCGATCAACATTTTGGTAGAATTGATCAAACCGGTAACATTGATCTCAATGGATTTTTCTGCTTTCAAATACTGGCTTTGCCGTTTGATCTGCTCCAATAGGGTTCCACCAATTAAACCCGATGGCCCTACAATGAACAAGTTGATTGAACTGTAATCCGATTTAAAAAAGATCTCATGTAAAGCATTGAGCGCCTTGGCTTCATGTTTGTTATCGATCACCGCTGTAATGTTTAACTCCGAAGAACCTTGAGCTATAGCGCTGATGTTGATACCATTCTTACCCAACGCTTTGAACATTTTCGCTGCAATACCGGGTTGTTTATGCATCCTTTCCCCGATCACCGCTACAATGGCTTTGTTCTCTTCCACGATCAACGGTTGTATATAACCGCTTTTAATCTCCAAACTGAAAGCTGCCTCCACCGATCTTTTTGCCTTTTTAGCATCAGCAGGAAGCACGCCAAAGCAAATGGAATGCTCAGAAGATCCTTGCGTCAAGAATATAATATTGACTTCCACCTGAGATAACGCACTGAAAAGTCGCGCTGCCATACCAATAACGCCTACCAAACCACTGCCTTCAAATCTCAAAATGGTAACATTCGAAATGGAAGAGATACCTTTGATGACATTGCCATCATCTACACTTTCCAAGCTGATACTGGTACCTGCATGCTCGGGATTAGAGGTATTTTTGATCTTTAGCGGAATGGCTTTATTCAGCACCGGTTGAATGGTTGGCGGATAGATAACCTTCGCCCCAAAATGCGACAACTCCATCGCTTCCAAATAACTCAACGATGGTACTGTAAATGCTTGATCCACTTTTCTGGGATCGGCTGTAAGCACACCATTCACATCTGTCCAAATCTGTATTTCTTCTACATCTAACGCTGCTGCGAAAATAGAGGCGGTAAAATCTGACCCACCACGACCTAAAGTGGTTATATGTCCTTTTCTATTGGAGCCAATGAATCCTGTAACTATGGCAACATCTTTAAACTTGGCAAATTCGTTTTGAATATTGAGAT
>JAGQYH010000096.1:6347-8512 GCA_020436175.1 Bacteroidota bacterium | reverse complement strand
AAATGAAAAATCGGTGGAAGGAGATTTGTACTTGCATGAAAAACTGCCCCAATTCAATGTAGCCAATGCCTATCAATACAACGATCTGGTAAGAAGTGGTTCAAATATCGCCTATGAATGTCTGACTAAGGTAAATGCCAATACCGGGAATTTGAATAATGGCGCTCAGTTTAGGAAATTGACGAAAATCAGTTATGCTACGCCAAGAACCAACTTACTTTTTGCCGGGATGGAGAAAACGGTAAAATTAAAAGTTCCTGCGCCAACCGTTCAGATCAAATACTTTGAATTTAATCCGGTATCAGAACTTTATGATAAAGAGAAAAAGTTAACCATCATCGGACCCGAACAAAACCCCAAAGGAGAAGATGTATCATCTGTGGTATTAAACTTTACAGATGCAACAGGGCAGGAATTTCCGGAAGGAATATATAAGGTTACCATCAACGCGCAGGAAGAGTGTATCTATTTTCGGTCAAAAAGAGATTGGCAACCTTATATCGGACTCATTAATATTCATAACAGTGAATTAGTCCCTGCTTCCTACCAATATTTAAAACCCGATGGTACTTTCTTTATGCAACCACCAGCCAATACTGAAGTCGCCACCAAAAACTATTTTATTCGATTTGCTCCTGCGCAATACCTGTTAAAATATGTCTGTAAAACAAATAAGGTATTAGACATTATTGATGAAAATGGCAAAATCGAATTTGACAATTTAGGCGGCAATGTATTCAGAAGTAAGTTGCCCGTAAGGATGAATGAAAAGGCAATTGAAACCATTTCAGTCCAATATGATGGGGCTGATGTAATAAAGAAAACCAAAAATCCGGGATATCGAGACCTTTCCATTTTGGATGGAGATAATCGTTATCTCGTATCAGAAACATATTTGAATTTGTAAACTTTTAAAATATTTAGATTATGGCTACAGTGTATAAAACTCCTGGTGTGTATGTTGAAGAAATCCCAAAACTGCCACCATCCGTTGCTCAGGTTGAAACTGCGATACCGGCTTTTGTCGGGTATACGGAAAAAGCAGAAAAAAAGGGAGAATCCTTATTAATGAAACCAACTCGAATATCTTCACTATTGGAGTTTAGGGAGTTGTTTGGAGGAGATAACCCAATCAGTTCAATTAGTGTTGTAGTGAATGAGAACAATAACTTCTCTGTTTCCAACATCACCGTTGCCAATACGGTAAGGTATCTGATGTATGATAGCCTTCGGCTTTTCTTTGACAATGGTGGAGGTGATTGTTACATAGTTTCTGTCGGAAAGTATGGAACTGCTCCTGTTTATGGCGATGAAAATGCAACGCCAGCCACCGGTTTAAGAGGTGGGGTTAAGGCATTGGAAAAATATGATGAACCAACCATAATTTTGTTCCCTGATGCCACACGAGTGGTGGTGAATGGAAACGATGATGCAGGCTTTTACAGTCTTCAACAAATGGCATTGGAGCAATGCGCCAAACTTCAGGATAGAGTTGGACTCTTTGACCTAAAGGAAAATATCAACGACGACCTCGACACAGCAATTTCCAATTTTAGGAACAATATTGGAATCAACAATTTGAAATATGGAGGTGCTTATACCCCTTGGGTTGTAGCCACTTATCCGAGAGACATCGATCTGGCTACTTTCCAAAGCAGCATCACCAACTCCACTGCAGCAAGTGTGTCGCTGCAAGATCTATCCTCCGATAGTGCTCATTTGGCAATGTTGGACAGTTATGAAATTGCTGCCGGGGAAGTAACAGATGTAAACGGCTATTTAACGAAAATTAAAAAGGCTAGTGAAACGGCTGGCGGAACCTTAGGTGATTTCAATAACTCGGCTACTGCTGCCAGTACGCTTAAGGAAAAATATTTGTTCTACAAGAAGAACGTGGACGCTTCAACGGATTCAGCAACGGCAATGGCCGCTTTACAAGGCTTATTTAAGTTTTGCAGAAATTCCATCATGGGCTTTCAAGATCTTTTCAAAAGTCTGGATCCTGTAACCAGTCAAATTGCCAATGATGTAAATATCTATGCTATTTCCAATAATATGTGGAGAGGTGCCGCTGCCGGAATTATTGCTATTGATAAGAACAGCAGAACCAGAACACTCAATGGCGGATTAACAGAAGCGAATGTACATGCCTTGTATGTTGATAG
>JAGQYH010000096.1:0-6248 GCA_020436175.1 Bacteroidota bacterium | reverse complement strand
TATTGATAAGAACAGCAGAACCAGAACACTCAATGGCGGATTAACAGAAGCGAATGTACATGCCTTGTATGTTGATAGTGGTGCGGTAACAGCCAGTGTAGTTTGGTTGGGTGGAACCGTTCCGAGCATTGCAGCCTCTACCAAAGATTATGGTAATGCAGCCAATGCTTCCGAGCACCCGACAATAGCCAAGCAAATTGCCAATGATGTATTAAAGGAATACGAAAAGTTAATTGCTTACGCTGATGCAATTCTTGCCTCTGCCAATAGCTATAAAAAGGCTGCACAAGATGCATTATATGAAAAACATCCGGTGATCAGTAATATCGTTAAACATATCACCAAGAACATTAATACCTTACCTCCAAGTGGAAGTATTGCCGGTATATATGCTAAAGTGGACAATACCAGAGGGGTTTGGAAAGCTCCGGCGAATGTAAGTGTTAACTCTATTTCAACACCTTCTGTACCCATCAGTCATGAAGAACAAGCCAATATCAATGTGGATGCTGTAGCAGGTAAATCTATTAATGCCATCAGGGCATTTACCGGAAAAGGCACTGTCGTTTGGGGTGCTAGAACATTGGCGGGAAATGACAATGAATGGCGGTACATCAGTGTACGTCGCTTTTTCAATATGGTAGAAGAAAGCTCCAAAAAATCAACCGAACCATTTGTATTTGAGCCGAATGATTCCAATACTTGGATCAAGGTGCAAACCATGCTCGAAAACTTCCTAACCAACTTGTGGCGGCAAGGAGCGCTGCAGGGAGCAAAACCGGAACATGCTTTTTATGTGGCAGTAGGGTTGGGTAAAACCATGTCTGCACAAGATATTTTGGAAGGCAGAATGATAGTAGAAATAGGTATGGCTGTTGTTCGTCCGGCAGAATTTATCATACTTCAATTTTCTCATAAACTGGCAGAATCTTGATTGAAACGAAATCAATAAAAAATTTATTCATCATAAAACGATAAAAAATGGCAACTTATCCATTACCAAAGTTTCACTTCAGAGTAGAATGGGGTGGCAGTAAAATTGGCTTCACAGAAGTAACAGGATTAGATTTTCAAGTAGAACCGATAGAATATCGGGAAGGTAGCAGTCCGGAGTATCATAAAATAAAAATGCCCGGTATGCACAAGTTTAGCAATATCACTTTAAAAAGAGGGACATTCACGGGTGATATAGAATTTTATACTTGGATGAAAACCATCAGCCTTACACAAGTGGAGCGAAGAGATATTACTATCAGTTTGCTGAATGAAGCACACGAACCTGTCATGACATGGGGCATAAAGAATGCTTTTCCCATTAAAGTGCAGGCCAGTGATTTCAAATCAGATGGCAATGAAGTGGCAGTTGAAACACTTGAATTAGCACATGAGGGCTTGAAAATTATTGAATAGTAAACGGAAATATCTATTGTGGCTAAAGATGATCTTCATAGAGCCGGTGGATATTACCCGCCGGTGGGTTTTCACTTCAGGGTAGAGTTTATCAATGTTGGCAATGATAATGATGTTCGCTTCCAAAGTGTAAGCGGATTGAATATGGAATTAGATGTTGAGAACATTAAGGAAGGCGGACAAAACCTGTTTGAGCATAAGCTTCCTGGAAGGAGTAAGTTCTCTGATCTTACCTTGAAACGGGGCCTTTTATTGGATTCTGAAGTGATCAAATGGATCAAAAGTGCCTTGTATGATAGAGAATTTAAACCGGCCAACATGAATATCAGTTTGCTCAATAACAATCACGAGCCCATTTTAACATGGAAAATTTTTAATGCATGGCCACGAAAATGGAATGTAAGCGATCTCAACGCTGCTGAAAACTCCATCATGGTCGAAACATTGGAAATAGCCTACAATTATTTTAAAGTAGAAAAAGCATGATATGCCGTTAGAAGTTAAAGAGTTATATGTGAAAGTTTCTGTCAATCAGGCGAAGTCGGACGGCGGTGAAGGCAGTAGTGCTCCAACTTCCATTTCAGATGCCGGCGCTAAGGGGGATACTGAAAAATTAGCTAAGGATGTTGTAGAACAAGTGTTAAAGATCATTGATGATAAAAAGGAAAGATAATGGCATTAGGTAAAATTGAAAAGCTAAAGATCATTGCATTTAAAAATGCGGATTATTCTGATGCTCCAAGCGATCAGCAAAGTTTTACCGCTATGCTCAATCCGGAAACTTACACTTTAGATTATAAAGTGGAATATCAAGATGGACAAGGACAAGGAACCAGTAGTGCACAACAAAGATTTACAGTTAAAAAACCGGAAGAATTTGCATTTGAACTGCTAATCGATAGTTCCGGCATAATTGATGGAAATCCAAGAGAATCGATAGAAGATGATATCACTGAATTACGAGATCTTTTATTGAAATACGAAGGCGATATTCACGAACCGAAACATTTTCAGGTGCTTTGGGGTAGCCTTCTGTTTAAAGGGCGGTGTACCGGTTTAAATATCAATATCAAGCTTTTTAATCCTGATGGTAAGCCCATCAGAGCCATCTGTAAGGTAACTTTTACCGGTAGTGTGGAAGACAATCTCAGAACAGCAGAAGAAAGGAGAGAGTCTCCCGACATGACACATTTTAGAATGATCAAGGCCGGCGATACTTTGCCCATGATGTGCTTCAAAATCTATGGCAATTCAAATTACTATTTACAAGTTGCCAGAGTCAATAAATTAACGAGTTTCAGAAACCTTACGCCGGGCACGGAGATCTTTTTTCCACCCTTAAATAAAAACACACCGGTAGCATGAGTGCAGTCAATTCCATACCAAGTGATGCGCCTAAATCGGTATCTACCTTTACCGTGTTGATCGACGGCAATAAAATGTCAGATCAATTTAAAGTATTAAGTATTGTGGTTCAAAAGGAGATCAATAGTATAACCAAAGCAACCATTTTACTTCAAGATGGATCGGCCGCCGAACAAGGATTTTCTACCAGCAACAGCGAAGAGTTAGTTCCCGGAAAATCTATTGAGATTACAGCAGGTTATCGAAATGACGAGTCCTCCATTTTTAAAGGAATTACCATTAAACACAGTCTAAAAGTAAGAAAGAGTGTGTCGGTTTTAGTGGTGGAATGCAGACACGAAGCGATTAAACTAACTACTAAACTCAAAAATAACTACTTCCATGAAATGAATGATTCTGATATTGTCGATCAGATCATAAGAGATAATGGATTGACTTTAGACAGTGATACTTCAGATCTCACTCATAAAGAACTCGTTCAGTATAATTGTACCGATTGGGATTTTACAGCTTGCAGAGCTCAAGAAAATGGTTTTTGGATCACTACTGAAGAAGGAACAAAGATCAACATGAAAGCACCTGATTTTACACAAGATCCTGTCTTAACCTTAGCGTATGGATCAACCATAAAAGAATTGGATGCCGAGATAGATGCCAGGCTTCAATACGAAGCATTAAAATCAATAAGTTGGAATCCTGCCGATCAAGAAACCATTAACAGTGATGCACAAGATCCATCAGTTCCGGCAGCCGGTAATTTGGCAGCCACTGATTTGTCTGGAGTTACTGGTAATGATGAATATCAGATCAGACATACTGCTTTATCAGAAGCTGAACTTCAAGTTTGGGCAAACAGCATGCTAAAGAAACAGCGATTAGCCAAAATTAGGGGGCAGTTAAAAATTGATGGTATTCACACTCCTTTACCCGGTCAAATGGTGGAGTTACAAAATGTTGGCGAGCGTTTCGAAGGCAAAGTAATGATTACAGGAGTGCGACATCATATTGAAAAGGGAAATTGGGAAACGTTTATTCAGTTTGGAGAATCACCGGTTCACTTTGCTGAAAAATTTGAGTTAGAACAATCTTTGGCATCAGGTTTAGTGCCTGCCGTTAATGGATTGCAAATTGGTGTGGTAACTAATCTGGAAGATCCTGATGGTGAAGAAAGAATACAGGTGAGAATGCCTTTGGTGAATGAAAATGATGATGGAGCCTGGATGAGATTGTGTTCTTTAGATGCAGGTGAAAACCGAGGCTGGGTGTTTCGGCCGGAGATTGGGGATGAAGTAATTGTGGGCTTTTTAAATTCGGATCCCAGATTCGGGGTCATATTAGGGAAAGTGCATAGCAGTAAAAATGCTGCCCCTTTTGAAGCTTCCAACGATAATCATGAGAAGGGTTTTCTATCAAGAGAGGGATTAAAACTCCATTTTGATGATGATAAAAAGGTCATCACCTTGGAAACACCGGGAGGGCATAAAGCCATTTTGAGTGATGATGAAACCTCAATAACTATCGAAGATAGCAATGGTAATAAAATAGTGATGGATAGCAATGGTATTGAAATGGAAAGTATTAAAGACATAAAGTTAACGGCATCAGCAGATGTGAAAATAGATGCAGGTGCCAATGCCGAAATAACCGGTGGAGCCAATGCTAAATTGGAAGGAAGTGCAGGAGCTGAACTGTCTTCCGGAGCATCCACCACCGTAAAAGGCAGTATTGTACAAATAAATTAAGAGAAATGGGAGCACTGGCAGCAAGAATAGGAGATTTTCATATATGCCCGATGGTTACGGGAACAGTGCCCCATGTTGGTGGACCGGTGGCGTTAGGAGCAACAAATGTGTTAATAGCCGGAGTACCGGCCGCCAGAGTGGGTGACATGTGTACCTGTATAGGGCCGCCCGACTCCATTGTTGCAGGATCAGCAACCGTTATGATAGGAGGAGCACCTGCTGCCAGAGTGGGCGATTCAACAGCCCATGGAGGTACTATTGTGGTGGGTGCCCCGACAGTATTAATTGGATAAAAAAAATGAAAGGATAATGGCAGATGCGAAAGACTTTATTGGAATAGGTTGGAGTTTTCCTCCGGCATTTAATCGGGAAATGGCACAAGTAGAAACCACTAAGTTATACGATGATATCCAAAAGAGCTTGGAAATATTACTTTCCACCCGACCGGGGGAAAGAGTGATGCAGCCTAAATATGGATGTCATATGGAAACGTTATTATTTGAATCCTTGGATACCGGCACCAAAACCATGATTAAAGAAAGAATTAAAACAGCTATCCTTTACTTCGAACCCAGAATTGAGGCAAAGAAGATCACTTTGGATGATACACGTCAGAATGAAGGAGTTTTGCTGATATCCATTGAATATGTGGTCAGTGCCACCAATAGCCGATTTAATTTTGTCTATCCTTTCTACAGTGAGGAAGCCACCGAAATGAACATTTTAACCACCAACCATCCATTAGCAATATAAATGAGTGATTGTTCTGATAATATCAACCCTTTAGTTCGAAACGGCACTAGTCAAGCGGAGCGATATTTGCCACAGCAAAGTCCTTCTTCAGTAGAAATTATGGATAAAACTACTGAGGATTGGATGGTTTGGGCAGGCAAATTCTCCGACCATGTTAAATATACGGCAGCCAACAATAGCGATGCAGGCACCATGAAGCCTTTCTTCGCGGCAAACATAAGTGCTCAATTGGCTTTGGCTGCAAGTTATCAACCTGCAAATTTATCGCAATATATCAGAGAGAACCTATTGTTTATTGAAACGCAGGATGCCGGATTGAAAGAGGCCTATACCGAATTGTATGATATCATTTTCTCCTATTTTGTAATGGTTGATCGTTTGTTTCAATTGACTCAATCAGATAAGGAATTCAGTGGTGTTTTGATCAATCATATCCGGGCCAAATTATTACCACTGGAGAAACGTTCATTTGCATACTATAAAGCTTCTTTGGAAGGGACACCGGCGCAACGCTTGATCGTTGACAGTGTTGCACTGGAATTGGATATCTTTCATGAGGCGATAATAGGTCATGCCTTGGCCATTGATACCGGTTTGTCAAGTTTATCGGAGAATAGATATCCCAACAGTTCGGGATTTAGCGATTACTATGACGAGGTGGATGCTGATCCTACCATTTTTGGAGGAACCACAACCTTTATGGCACGCATAAAGTATATCACTCAGCATAATTTCTTTACCAGTATTTTGGATGA
Organism: Bacteroidota bacterium; assembly: GCA_020436175.1. Classification (GTDB taxonomy): domain Bacteria; phylum Bacteroidota; class Bacteroidia; order Chitinophagales; family JADIYW01; genus JAGQYH01. The sequence continues at coordinate 223 of JAGQYH010000096.1, read as the reverse complement.
GATTATAGCTTCGGCAACTTTTATCAGTAAGCTGTCTCAGAAATATATTAGTAAGTATATCAGAAATTGGCCCAATCATCAACCTAATTATGCATTGTACCTAACATGGTTGCAATTATTGGAGGCTACAAAAATTCATCTGAATGAGTTAACGAGCAGACATCTTGATTTTTACTATCAACAAGTATTACAACTAAAGCCGACGTCACAATCTCCTGATAAG
>JAGQYH010000095.1:7170-8566 GCA_020436175.1 Bacteroidota bacterium | reverse complement strand
GAATTTTGGCTGCATTGAAAAAGGTGGCATTGGCATCAGGACTTAGACCAATCCCTACATCACCCATGGCACCGGAACGGGCATCAGGAATAATTCTTAAAAAGGGTACTGCTGTGCTAACGGTTTTGATAAGTCCGCTAGGTTCGTCTTGAGCATTTAGTGGGCTGATAGATATGAATAAGACGCATAAAAGGCCAATGATAATCTTTCTGACTGTTGTTATCATAAAAGTTCTTGAGTTATTTTATTTGCCACAAAAGTATTAAAATGTTTTATGTGTAACTGATGGATTTTAAAATTTTGTGGATTGAATCGTGATTCAACCTAAGCTTAACTGACTTGAAGGGGTTTTTATTATCTCAATATTATGAATAACGATTTGTTTAACATTCAATTAACATTGAAGGTGCTGTTCACTTTTTGGGAGTTTTAATATTATACTTGATACTCTATATGGAAATTTTGAAAAAATCAACTTTAGTGTAATTACGGATATGCGAATGCTGATTTCACTTATCTGTGGTTAAATACTATCTCAAAAGCACCAATTTTTGATACTGTTCAACCTTATCTCCACTCGAATCCTTTGGGGAAACTTTGCAAATGTGAACTTACTTTTCACTTGTTTGAAAGATGTAGTGGAAACCATTTATGGAATATTCGAAGAAACATACTCTATTGTGTAACCACGGATGAATAGATATTGATTAGAGCATTATGTCAAAGCTATTATTAGAAGAGGAAACATATGAAATTCTAGGATCATGTTTTAATGTACACAATCACTTCGGAAATGGATTTTTGGAGATTATTTATAAAGATGCCTTGGAATTGGAATTCACCAAAAACAACATTGTTTATGCAAGAGAAAAGGAGTATCCTGTCTATTATAACAACACGAAACTGAGACATACTTTCTATGCAGATTTTGTAGTTTTTGATAAAGTTATTCTTGAAGTGAAAGCAGTATCGGAAATATCTGATGCGCATAAAGCGCAATCGATGAACTATTTAAAGATTTCAAAAAATAGAGTGGCTCTTCTAGTTAATTTCGGGCAACAGCGGTTGGAATATTACCGATTTATCATTTAGTAGCAGGAAATGCATCCGAACATCCGTGGTAAAAAAATTATCTCAAAAGCACTAACTTTTGATACTGTTCAACTTTTTCACCACTAGAATCCTTTAGGGAAACTTTATAGATATAAACCCCTTTCCCAATCTTATCTCCATAATCATCTAATCCATCCCAAGGAATTTGCACATTTCTGGTTTCGCTCATAGCTGTTTCCTGCAAGGTTTTCACCAACTTGCCCGAAACGGTAAATACTTGAATTCTTACATCTAACACATCTCCTTTTCTATTGTGTTCAAAAATAAAATTAGTAGAAGTGGT
>JAGQYH010000095.1:0-7160 GCA_020436175.1 Bacteroidota bacterium | reverse complement strand
TTTATACAAGAGAAAAGGAGTATCCCGTCTATTATAACAACACGAAACTGAAACATACTTTCTTTGCAGATTTTGTTGTTTTTGATAAAGTTATTCTTGAAGTGAAAGCTGTATCGGAAATATCTGATGCGCATAAAGCGCAATCGATGAACTACTTAAAGATTTCAAAAAGCAGAGTGGCTCTTCTAGTTAATTTCGGTCAACAGCGGTTGGAATATTACCGATTTATCATTTAGTAGCAGGAAATGCATCCGAACATCCGTGGTTAAATTCTATCTCAAAAGCACTAACTTTTGATACTGCTCAACCTTATCACCACTTGAATCCTTTAGGGAAACTTTGTAGATATATACCCCTTTCCCAATCTTATCTCCATAATCATCTAATCCATCCCAGGGAATTTGCACGTTTCTGGTTTCACTCATGGCTGTTTCCTGCAAGGTTTTCACCAACTTGCCCGATACGGTAAATACTTGAATTCTTACATCTAACACATCTCCTTTTCTATTGTGTTCAAAAATAAAATTAGTAGAAGTGGTAAATGGATTAGGATAATTCAATACGTGTTCCAAAGCGAGTTCAGCGGTTTCGGCTACCACAAATTCGGTGTATCCTTCGCCGCTGTTATTATAAACGTCCCAGGCTTTAACACTTACATCGTGAGTTCCAGGCGGGATCAATTCTAAAGGATATAGCACTTGCCCGCTTTGATAGCTATTGAGGTCGCTCTCATAAAAATCATTTAAGATTATGCTGTTCTGATTGTCATTGTCCAACACTGCTTCTATATCATGTCCAATGCCCGAACCTACAGTATTAATACCATTTTCATCAAATAAACGGATCAATAAATCAGGATTTTCGTCCGTAAAATCGCCACTGATCCAAGTATCGTCATCAATGAACACTTCAACCACCGGCGCATCATTATCGATGGAGTTGGAATCCAACTGACCGCCGCCACCGACTATTACCGTGTCCACTCCGGAACCGTCGATTACATCGTTGTGGGCATAGTACGAAATTTTACCTTCACCAATGGTGTAATTGATGTCTTTGGGAACAACAAAGGTATAGGAAAAGGCACCATTGACGGCTTGCACTTTACCCGAGTAAATGATATTATCCTGAATATTGAATGGTGCTACATTGCTTTTTTCATCATTGGCCAATGTAGAAATGGTTCTCATTTTATCATATACAGTAGGGTAAACAAATCCGTTAAAGTCTGACATAACCACATCATCTTGATCGCGAACTTCTCCTTCGATGGTAACTTTGGACAATGCTTTTAAGGTGTCTGTTTGCAACACATCATTTATAAATACATAATCTTCTTCATTGATCTGCGTGGTTTGAACCTTAAAATCAGGGAAAGCTATGCGTAGCGCCGGATCACCGATCAAGGTAAATTTTCTATTCCCATCATCCTGTGTGGCTGAGTTGTTCTTCGCCTGTTTAATGATGTCGCCCAAGGTCATGGTTTTGTCTCTGCTGGCATTGGTCATAGATTGCATGAAACTTTCGTTCATATTGGCATTTTTACTGGCAAAAACTACCCGAACCGTGGTTACCAGTGCAATGGCGCCACCATCATCTTTAAAAAATGATCTTTCACCGGCAGAATAAATACCCATATTGTCGTAGCGGGTAAACTCACAAGTGGCAGAAATGATTAAGGTGAGTTTATCGGGATTGTTCCAGTTGGCAATATCATTCAAAGTAATAACCCCTTCTTCGGCTAAGCCGTTGGTGCCACCATGTCCGATGTAATTCAAAAATAGAGTGCCTTTAAAAATTCTTTTGTTAATGGCATTATTGACATCTGGATAAGTGCCTCCGCCGGATCCGGCAACTTGATTGTAAGCATCCAAATAGATCTTAACGATATTCATTTTTGGATTGTCGGCAATAAATTGATTGCTGTTTTCCTCTGCATCTCTAAAATGCAGATTGAAGTCTTCATCATCGGCCACATAAGTGCCCACATTTCTCCAGTTACCAAAAGAAGCTTGATCATAATATCGCTTGATTTTTTGAACGGCAATATTGGCTTTCGAAAGATTGTCGGCAGGAATTCTGCCAATGGCCATATCTAACCTGTTTGCCGTGCCATCTATATTATCACCTTCATTGTCGTCCAGAAAAACAAAGAAATCGTCGGTAACGTAAGTATATAAAGTGGAAAGTGTTTCCTCATTTTGAAAGGTGGGCACAAAATAATCGCCTAACTCCTTATTGTTAAAAGTGCCGTCTCCAAAAAGAAGTACATATTTAGGGTAATCGTCTGAACGATCGTAAAACATTTTGAGAAAATCTCTTATAGCCGTAATATCATTGGTGCCGGAAGAGAACTCATTATATACTTGATCAATGGTGACAACATGGCTGATCAGTCCTTCTTGTTGTTGATGGAAGGCTGCTAACTCATTTGCCGGTTGCAAAAGCGCTTGTCGCGTAATGATGATCATATCTGCATCAGTTAAACCATGGAGATCTTGGTTGTTTATTTTGCCAATTCCAATGGGCTCCATTGTTACCTCCTTAAAAGCAATATATTCACTGATCTGATTACCTGCCGCTTTAAAACTGGCTGTCGAGCCATTCACATCATAATTTATATTATTGATATTGAAAAGATCGGTTACCTCCCATATTTGGGTATTGGCAGCATTACTCATCTGATAGCTGACAATCGCATGATTTTTAGCATCAATGACCCTGAATGCCATTTGATCTTCAGTGAGTATCAATGATCTTGTAACGTTCAATGCCAGATAGTCCAGCCATCCTAATGCTTGCCCGTTCGGTTGATTAAAAGCAACGTCAAGCTTTATTTGGTCACCGGAAGCACTGAAGGTCTTAGATCTGGAGCCGGCGGCAGCAACAGCCCCTAAATAGTTATCTAAATCAACACCGTTAACTCCAATACTGGTGATCGAATTACCATTGTAATTAAATTGAAAAGAACTTGAACTACTGGCTCTGGCTACTACCCGCGTATCCAAAATAGCAGATGGTGCGCTGACTAAATTAGGCAGATCGAAAGTGTAGGTTTTACTATTGTTAAAGTTGTTAAATTCATCGCCTAACCAATCCGATCCACTTTGATTCAAGTTCACCAGATCGTCTTCCACAAAAACGTGATCGTTAAAAGTAGTGTAAGTGGCTGTTGCAGATCCCGGAACACTGTTGGTATTAGGTACTCTTTTACCACTGCCTTGATTGGGTGTGATGAAATAGGTTTTAGCATCGGCGTATAGATGTTTTTCATGGTTGAATTTGTCCTGTCCATCATTAAATATCCAACGGTGTGGTCCCTCTCCATAAAAAATCAAGTAATCTCCCGGTCGTAAAACGGTAGAAGAGGCAACTACACGGATGGGTATTTCAAGCAGATCATCCACTCGTTCGGTTCCGGCTAATTTGGGCAACATGCCACCGTTTTGTCCAAAAACACTGTAACTGTTCACCGGAATATTGTCCACATCCAATCCCAATGATTTGAGAAAGTCGTACGACAGTTTATAAACACCGGTTTTTTCGATGCCGAATTTATACCAATCACCGGTTCTTAATACAGAATGATCAACACTATTTCTGCGGTTACCGGCAGTGGAGGCAGTTTTATACAAAGTGATGTTCAGATCAAAAGATGATAATTGATAAGTATTGAAATTGTCTTTTTGTTCCAGAGGAATTTCAATCACACCAAATTTGTTCTTGGAGGCGATGGCAACTTGTCCGTTTTGTGATGTAAATTTATCGGAACTGCCTGCTTGGTTGTCCTTCCAAATCAAATGATTTAGACTATACTTTAAACCATTGAATTGACCAATGGGAAATTGATAGACCAATTTGGCGCCGTCTTTCAACTGTAATATTGTTAATTGTTCGTTATCATTACTTTGAACTTGTTGTAAATAGGGCAAATCGTCTTCCCACTCAATGGTAATCTTTTTGGTAATGCGGTTCGTTTGAGCATAACCCGAGAAGCATATTGTCAGGAAGAGAAAGGTGAGAAACAATCTCACTATAAAATGTTGCCTTATCATTGATTTTCTGTGCTTTTTAATGAATGTTACATTCACTATTACAAAGTTACAATTAGTTGAACGTCAGACCAAAATAGCTATTGTACAAAATGATCTGAAGTTTAATTTGTTCGTTAAATAAATAAATATTTTAAGCTAAGCACACAATAAATAAAAACGAAATGCATTATTAAGGAGCAATAAGGTATTAATTTTTAATTGATTGGTAATGCTTTGTCTTTGATAATCATTGTCGATTAATTATTTTTGTCAATTCCTCTAACAAAATTAGGATTCAAATGAAATTATTAAAAAGAATTGGTTCTTTAACAATTATTGGCTCAATGCTGATCGGTTTCACCAACTGCAGCAATAAGGGTGACTCATCTGCTACCGGTTGGAAGTATAACGATGAAAAATGGGGTGGCTTTGAAAAGAAAGACTTTACAGAGCAAGCTACCGGACCTAACCTTGTATTAATTGAAGGAGGTACATTCAGTATGGGGCAAACGGAAGAAGATGTGATGTTTGAGCACAATAACTTCCCTAGAAGAGTTACCGTTTCTTCATTCTACATGGATGAAACAGAAGTAACCAACTTACATTATAAAGAATATGTTTATTGGATGTCTAGAGTTTTCGGTGCTGATAATCCGGAAATCGTTAGAGCTATTCGTCCTGATACATTGGTTTGGAGAGAAGAATTAGGATACAATGAGCCGTTTGTAGAATACTACTTTACTTATCCGGCTTACGATAACTATCCTGTAGTAGGTGTTACTTGGGAGCAAGCCATGCAATATTCTGAGTGGAGAAGTGACAGGGTGAACGAAATGATGTTGATCAAAAATGGCTACTTGGAGAACAATAATGAGCAAGCCAATGAAGATAACTTCAATACTGAAGCTTATACAACAGGTAAATATATCGGTGCTACCAAGAATACTAAGCAAAGTAAAAATGCAAACTCTGAAGATGGTACCGGTGAATCTAACCCTAATCTTTCCATGTCGGATGGTATTTTATTACCCGATTACAGATTGCCAACAGAGGCTGAGTGGGAATATGCTGCTTTAGCATTAGCCGGACAAACAGAAGAAGGTGGTGAAGAAGTAGTGGCCAACAGAAAGATTTATCCTTGGGATGGTCCTAGTACAAGATACCAAAAGCGAAATGGCTTTCAAGGTGATTTCCTAGCTAACTTTAAGAGAGGTAGAGGTGATAACATGGGTATTGCCAATGCTTTGAATGATAATGCTGAAATTACTGCTCCGGTATATGCTAATATGCCAAACGATTTCGGATTATATAACATGGCAGGTAACGTATCAGAATGGGTAATGGATGTTTACAGACCGATCACATTTGCTGATGCAGAAGACTTCAACCCATTCAGAGGTAACGTGTTTATGGAAAAAGTAACTGATGAAGATGGTAACTTAGTTGATTTGGATAGTATGGGTAGAGTACAGTACCAAATTCAAAAAGACGAAGAATTGGTTGAAAGAAGAAACTATAAAGTGGCAGATGCAAGAAACTATGCCGATGGTGATACCACTTCTAATGTAGTGTATGGTTACGGTTCTTCTACTCTAATTAGTGATAAAGCAAGAGTTTACAAAGGTGGTTCTTGGAATGATAGAGCTTATTGGTTATCTCCTGGAACGAGAAGATTCTTAAACCAAGATCAGGCTTCTTCTGAAATTGGATTTAGATGTGCAATGTCTAGAATGGGAAGTGTTGGTGGACAGCACTTTAAAGAAGGCAAGAAAGCGAAGAAAGAAAACGCAAAAAATAGAAAGTACTAATTCAATCGTTAGTTAAAATATAAAGGGTTGTGGATTTTTCCTCAACCCTTTTTTTATTTTTGAAACATGGAAATAAAGCCACTCTACCAGTTGTTTATCAAATGCAAAGGCATTTGTACAGATACCAGAAAGATCACCGGAGGGGAAATGTTCTTTGCTTTAAAGGGACCTAATTTCAATGCCAATCAACTGGCGATGTCTGCTTTGGAGAGTGGTTGTGCTTATGCCGTGGTAGATGAAGTAATGGAGGGGGCTGATAGTGGAAGATTGATCCAAGTGGAAGATGTATTGACGACAATGCAACAGCTGGCTAACTTTCATCGACAGCAATTTGATATTCCCGTGATTGGCATCACAGGTTCTAACGGTAAAACAACCAATAAGGAATTGATCAATGCGGTGCTCTCAAAACAATATAATGTGCTTTGTACAAAAGGGAATCTCAACAATCATATCGGCGTGCCGTTAACCCTTTTTGAATTGAATGTAACACATGAGTTGGCCATTATAGAAATGGGAGCGAACCATGTGGGAGAGATCAAACAACTTTGTGAGATAGCAGCACCCACAAATGGATTAATCACCAGTATCGGTATTGCTCATTTGGAAGGTTTTGGCTCGGTGGAAGGCATAAAAAAAGGAAAGAAGGAATTGTTTGATCATGTTCTTGAACACAATGGTATTTGTTTTGTTAATCAAAATGCCGATGATATTCCCGAATTGTATGAAGGCACAAAGAATAATGCTTTTTACTACGGAAAGCCCAACCAACCTCCTTATGCTACATTAGATACCTCTAATACAACACTTAACCTGACTATTCACACCATTCAATCAACTTTAAAAGTTCGATCCAATCTTATTGGTGATTTTCATTTGAATAATATTTTGAATGCTTTTGCCATAGGTCATTTTTTTTAAGTTAATGAAAACAATATTGTAGATGCGATCGAAAGTTATGATCCCAAAAACAATAGATCACAGCGAATGGATTGGAATAACAATCAGGTGATTTTAGACGCTTATAATGCTAACCCAACCAGTATGGCAGCAGCAGTGCGATCTTTCATCTCAAATGATGCCAAACATAAGGTGGCTGTATTGGGCGATATGTTAGAGTTACATCGCGATAGTCAACAATATCATCATGCAATTGGAGATCAATTGAAGCAATATCCATTTGATCAGGTAATATTAGTAGGAGAAGAATTCAAGCAGACCCAAACGCCTGAGCAGTACATCAAATTTGGCAATACCATTTCGGCAAAGGCTTATGTGTTAGATCAGCAATTCCAGCATAAAACCATATTAGTGAAAG
>JAGQYH010000094.1 GCA_020436175.1 Bacteroidota bacterium | reverse complement strand
CGAGCAAGATTAGTTGGAGGGACTTCTATAGTTAATCAGGCGCTTTTAGATCGCTTTGATGACATAGCATTCAAGGATTGGAAGACTCAATCGGGTGTCGATTTCTTTAATGAACAGGATATGAAGTCTGCTTACGACACCGTTTCCGATTTTTTATCTATCTACAATTTTAAACGCGAAGAAATGGGCAAAAATGCCCAGTACTTTGCAAAATCATGCGATAAATTAGGCTATAAATGGGATTTTCTACATCGCGGTCAAAGTGATTGCGGATTAGAAAAAGGCAATGATTGTATCGCTTGTTTGGGCGGTTGCCATAGAGATTCAAAGCAAAGCACTATGGCCACTTACATCCAAAGAGGTGAAAAAGAAGGCTTACGTGTAATTGCAGAAACGGAAATCAGCCATATCGAAGAAAATGCTGATTTTGTTTATGTATATGGTTCAACAAAAGGCACTAAAGTTAAATTTAAAGCAAAGAATGTTATACTGGCCGGAGGTGCATTTGGTACTACTAAAATGCTTTTCCAATCGGGCTACAAACAAAAATTATCTGCATTAGGGCAGAATTTTTCCTCTCATCCGCAGTATATGAATTTTGGCGTTCATGATGAGGAGATCAATTCGCACAAAGGATTTTTTCAAACGGTAGCGTCCAAAGACCCGTCTTTCAGACAGAAAGGTTTTAAATTGGAATGTGTTTTTGCCGGTCCTGTATCCATTGCCATGTTGTTTAAGCAATATGGTGCAGCACATCAAGAAAAAATGATGAACTACAAACACATCACCTGTATTGAAACTGCTGTTCGAGATGAAAACACAGGAGAAATTAAGGTAGATAAGAACGGCAAACTAGTTGTGCAAAAAAACTTAACGGATCAGGATAAACAACGCAGAGACGCAGGATTGGAAGCCGTTCATAATATTATGGTTGAATCCGGAGCCAAGGAAGTGATTCATGCCCCTTTTTATTTTGGACTACATTTGATGGGTGGAGCGCAAATGGGTGTGGACGGTGCCAAATCGGTGGTTGCCCCTGATTTTAAGCTACACGATTCCAAAAGAGTATATGTTTGTGATAGCAGTTTGTATCCGAATGCTCCCGGCATAAATCCTTCTTTAACCATATTTGCTTTGTCTCAGCGTTTGAGTGAGCAATTGATAAAATAGATCGACATGAAATCAGCATATTTAAATAAAAGAGCGCTAAAAGGATTAAACAGATTTGGTGACATCTATATTCCGAAAAACGGGGATTTTCCTTCATTCTCAGAGTATGGAGGATTGGAACATGTAGATGAGATTATTTCTTACGCACCAAGCAGTGATATTGACGATCTGAATACCTTATTGGCTATATTAAGTTACATGCCTACTTTTGTATTGCGATTGATCGTGTATGTAAGCTCTGATACCAAAGAAAAGAACGGAGCCATATATGCCCTTTTAAGACAATTAAATATTGGTTTAAGAGGAATTGTTTTTGCTTGCTATTATGCGGAACGTCCTGGTAAAAACTATAAAGGCAAAGATCCGGTAGATATCATTGGGTTTGAGATCAAGCGAGTAATTGATTAGCCATTCTACAAACTAAGATATTGATATCTTTGTGGCGACTAATTTTCTAAGATAAATGCTACATCTTCCCGGATTATATATTGCTCCCTCCCCTAAAAGAGGTCGTGGTATGTTTACGGCGCAACCCATTGCAGTGGATGATGTGATCGAAATATGCCCTGTAGTTGTATTGCCTGTAGATCAACGTCCTTTGATCGACAAAACTAAATTGTACGATTATTACTTCTTATGGAGCAAACCGAAGCACTCTATCGCCATTGTGTTGGGCTATGGTTCCATTTATAATCACAGTGTTCAGCCCAATGCAGAAATGGAAGCGAATACCAATCATTTAACCATGACTATTAAGTGCATTCGGCCAATAACTCCTGGCGAAGAGATATTTATCAATTATGAAGGTGATGGGAAAGAGGGTGTAAAATTATGGTTTAAACCGGTTTAAATCAATAATCCTATCGTTTGTATAAAAGAAGGTTATTAACTTTGTTAAATTGCAAAATTTCCGATTTTTTTTAGCTTTACATAATTAAAAGTAGAATAGCATGTTATAAATGGAATGTATACTTTTATATTTATCGCATTTGAAATTAGAAAAACATAAATGACTTCATCCAAATTTATATTGGCCCTAACCTTTTTATTCCTACTGGGCAATTCAGCATTTTCACAAGATGAACCGGAAGCGAAGAATCTCAGTAATGGAAGCATTAAAGAACAATTTGATTATATCATCTCCAATTCTAACCGCTACCAAGAGTATAGGGTAGTAAAACAAGCATGGTTAGATCAATTGAAATCGCATACTGCCGACTCCTTAAATGTGGTCAGAAAAGAGTTAAAATCAAAACAATCGCTCATTGATGATCAACAGGCAGAGATTGACCAGCTAAAGGAAAAGTTGGATGATTCTAATCATTCATTAAGTGCAGTGAACAATGAAAAGGACAATATCAGTTTCTTTGGTATAATGATGAAGAAGGCCACTTATAAAAGTATTATGTGGGCTATAATCGCTATACTTTCTGCCCTGTTATTAATCTTTATCATGAGATTTGCCAGTAGTAAAAGTGTTACCGCACAAGCTAAAAAGGCACATCAGGAAGTCATGGAAGAATTCAATAATTACAAGAATAAAGCCATGGAGGAAGAGCAAAAATTGAGAAGAAAATTACAAGACGAGATCAATAAGAGACTCTGATCATACTACTTTGTTGGCACAACTCGAACTTGCAAAGGCATCCGGTTTTGCCTTAAAAATGAAACCCATACTCAAAATATAACCCATTGCTTCGTTCAATGCTTTATTTGATTTGAATTGTGGATTGGTATTGATATCGGCATGTACTTCCAAATCCACACCATAATTCTCAAAAAGGTCGCATAATTTATAGGCAATATCAATAGACATAGCTACCTCATTTAACATTCTTTCTTTTATTCCGATTTTGCGCCTCTCTTTGGTATTACTGATAAACATAAAGCCACCTCTACCCTCTCTCAAGATCACAATAACCGTAGCATACTCGACCCTATCTCCATATACCTGCGAATCTGTGCCGATACAAGCCTTTAGTTTGAAACCGGCTGCAGTTTCCCTTACAATAGCTTCTTCTACTGATTTAATAATGGATTGTTGCAAAGGAGTACCATCTAATCTGCGCCATTTTTTCTTATCATCTGAAATATGCATAAGAGGTCAATTTTGATTGTCATTATTTATAATTCTTTTAAGATAGTGTATATGATACGCCTAAAGTCGTTCAGTTATGAACAACAAACATCTTCTAAAAAATATTGGTTTACATTTGTTGGAAATAATATCATGGATTTATCTCAATCATATAAACAAAGACCTGAAATTGATGACCATTATGACGCCATCTGTATAGGTTCGGGTTTAGGCTGCTTAACCACGGCCAATTTAATGGCCAAAAGAGGCAAAAAAGTTTTGGTGTTGGAAAAACACTATACGCCGGGTGGTTTTACGCATGTTTTTTCTCGACCTGAATATGAGTGGGATGTTGGTGTTCATTATGTTGGGGAGGTATTGAAGCCGGGCACTATGATGTATAATCTGTTTCAACATTTATCCAATGGAGAAATGAAGTGGGCCGATATGGGTGACGTGTACGATAGAATAGTATTCGGTAATACAACTTATGATTTTGTAAAAGGTGTCGGCAATTTCAAGGAGAAAATGAAGAGTTATTTTCCGAATGAAGCAGATGGCATTGATAAATATGTTAAAGAATTATTTGCCGTTAATTCAGCCACAAGAACTTATTTCGCTGAAAAGATATTACCGGAAACCATCAGATTTTTCACTTCAGGTCTTTTGAGAAAATCATATTTAAAATATTCCAATAGAACCACCAAAGAAGTAATCGGTCAGTGCACGAATGATCCTAAGTTATTAGCAGTGCTTACCGGACAATACGGTGATTATGGTTTACCTCCATCCAAAAGCAGTTTTGTTATGCATGCTGCCGTTGCCAAGCATTATATGGGGAATGGTGGTGCCTATCCGGTTGGAGGATCTATTAATTTCTTTAAAACCATTGCTCCGGAAATTTTAAATGCCGGTGGTAAAGCGATTACGAATGCTGATGTAATCAATGTGTTGGTAAAAAACGGGACAGCAATTGGTGTGAAAATGAAAGATGGAAGAGAAATTTTGAGTGATACCGTAATTAGTGGCGCAGGTCTGGATGTTACACTCAATAAACTACTTCCGAAAGAAGAACTGTCAAAATTTCCCTTGGAAGAACTCAAGTCAGTGCCACACTCTGTGGGCCATGTTTCCTTGTATATCGGCATTAAAGAAACTAGTGAGTCGCTCAATCTACCCAAAGCAAATTTTTGGATTTACCCTGATAATTACGATCATGATGAAAATGTAGAAAATTATTTAAAAGATCCGGAGAATACGGAGTTTCCGGTAGTGTACATTTCTTTCCCTTCGGCCAAAGATCCTGAATTTGAAACTAGATTTCCGGGTAAGAGCACCATAGAAATAATCACATTAGCGCCTTATGAATGGTTTACTCAGTGGGAAAACAGCAGATGGAAGAAAAGAGGTCAGGAGTATGATGATTACAAAGAAAAGATGAGCCTTAAGTTGTTGGATAAGTTATATGAGCGATTGCCTCAATTGAAAGGAAAAATCGATTATTATGAATTATCTACTCCGCTTTCAACCAAGCATTTTGCCAACTATGAACATGGAGAATTATATGGTTTAGATCACATTCCTGAACGGTATAGAATTAAGGCACTTCGTCCAAAAACACCGATCAAGAATTTTTATTTAACCGGTCAGGATATTCTTAGTGCCGGAATTGGTGGCGCAGGAATGGCAGGTGTGCTCACGGCATCATCCGTACTGAACAAAAACATAATATTTGATTTGATGAAACAACGATAAGCCTTGCCTTCATTGAGTCACTAGTGGTTCAAGTGTTTTGTTTAAATTGAAGAAGTAAATCTTATCGTTAAAGATATCTTCAAGTATTGTCAACCAAACACTTAATACTTAAAACTTATCCCTTAATACTTAATAACATCCTTTTTTTGCCGCTTAAACTTACCGGCTTTAATGGCTTTGATAAATTGTGCCCAAGCAAAAGGGTTCATCAATTGTATCGGTGCAGATTGACCTTGGTAATAGATCTCCCCAACATAATTGTTGACGAATTGATCGAAGTTTTCATTGCCATCATAGTCGGTCCATTCGCTAAATTCTGCCAATGATGATTTAGCAAAAGTTTCCTCGGCTAATTGTTGCAGATCGTCCGGAATTTCCAAATTGATAAAATGTTGTCTGAAATGTAATTTACTCCAAGGATAAATAACCACTTCATCCAGCATAATGGTATCGTTCTCCAAAACATACATCACGTGATAACTATCCCCTTTTAAACTCGGCGGAATTTGTAATCTTTCTTCCTTATAACCTACTGATCTTATTACAATTGAATCTCCTTTAGCAACTGCCATAGAAAAGAAACCTTCTATATTGGTAATTGTACCTCTGAAGATCTTATCTACATAAACGGTGGCAAATGGAATAGGCTGACCATCAGTAGCATCTCTTATAATACCTGAAAATTGAACTACTTCCTTTTTTTGAGGCTCTTCCCCATCACTTTCTACTTTTTTCACTTTTCTTTCTTGTCCAAAACTTGGATGTATAAAAAAAGTCGTCATTAGACCCACGATCAATAAAAGTGTAATTCGCTTCATAAACTAGTTTAAATAGGTTACAAAAATAAAGTAAAAACTGTACCAATAAACAGTTTGATGTCATAAATGGAGCTAACAATTATCAGATTAACATTTATTATAGCTTGTATACTCATCAATATTTGAATAAACATCTTTTTGATTCCATTTTGAGTCCTTTGTTCTTTAAAGAATTTCAAAACAATCCTTATTTTGGCAAGCAAAGAAACAACTGCTTACATGAAAAGGGTTTTTGCGGTTTTAGTACTGCTAATTACTATTGCCTTAGTGTATATTTCGGACAATACTAAGTTTGGTATTCCTGCATTGGGAAAATTGCTAAGTCCTACCCATGGTGTATGGCAAAATCGTGATGCAAAGGGAAAAAATCATATTCAGCTTCAAACTCCAAACGGAACGGTAGAAGTTTATTATGACAACAGAGGCGTTCCACATCTATTCGCCCCAAATGAAGCAGCATTGTATTTTGCGGTAGGTTATACTCAGGCCAAAGACCGATTGTGGCAAATGGATTTTCAAACGCGTATTGCAGGCGGAACCATCTCAGAGGCAATCGGCAAAGAAAAAGGTTTAACTATTGATCGATATTTCAGAAGACTGGGACTGCCGAAGATTGCGGAGGAAACGGCTATTGCATTTAAAGAGGATAGCACGAGCCAAATGATCATCCAAGCTTATTCCAATGGAGTCAATACTTACATCGAAAGTTTATCACCAAAGGAATTGCCAATAGAATTTAAACTCGCCGACTATAAGCCGGAACCATGGTCTGACATAAAAAGCATCTTATTGCTGAAATTTATGTCCTATCAATTGTCATATATCGGTTCCGACATTGCCAATTCAACTACAAGAAACTTAATCGGACAGGAAGCTTTTGATCTTATTTTTCCTGATTTTCCAAAAGATCAATCCCCTATTATTCCTATCGGTACAGCTTGGAACTTTGACCCTATTGTCCCTGATTCCAGCACTCAGGATCCAGTAGAAGAAATAAATTACAGTTCGTCGATCCTACCAAATCCATATCCATATAAGCAAGGAATAGGCAGCAATAATTGGGCAGTTGGCCCTAAAAAAACCACCGATGGATCTGTAATTGTAGCCAATGATCCGCATTTAGGCTTAAGCTATCCTTCCATTTGGTATGAAATGCAACTCCATACCCCCGATTTCAATGTTTATGGCGTAACCATTCCCGGAGCACCTAACATTATTATTGGTTTTAACGAAAATATTGCTTGGGGAGTCACCAATGGCTCAAGAGATGTAAATGACTGGTATTCCGTCCGATACAAAGATGACAGTCAAAAGGAATACCTATTAGACGGTGAATATTATCCTATTGAAGAGCGAATTGAAGAAATTAAAATTAAGGATGACCAACCCTTTATAGATACGGTTAAATGGACGAAAGTCGGACCAATTGTTTATGATCATACTTTTGGTCAGCTACAGGATAAAAGAGGTTTGTCCATGCAATGGATCGCTTTGAATGTCACCAACGAAATGAATACCTTTTATCTATTGAACAAAGCAAAAAACCATGATGACTATTTGGCCGCCATCGCCTACTTTGATAATCCCGGACAAAACTTTGTATATGGTGATGTGAGTGGTAATATTGCTATTCAGGCTGCAGGGCAATATAAAATACAACCCAAAAATGAAGGCAAATATGTGGCTAAATTGGAGGATCAGAAGTTAGATAATCTATATCTCTATGTGCCTAAAGAGCAAAATCCGCACATCTTAAATCCGGCTAGAAATTTTGTGAGCTCTGCTAATCAACAACCCACTGATTCTACATATCCCTATTATTATAACGGCAGCTTTGAGTGTTATCGAAACAGAAGAATCAACAACATGCTGGACAGTTTAAGTGATATTACAGTGGAAGATATGATGGCTTTGCAGAACGACAATTATAACTTGATGGCAGCCGAGATACTTCCTTTTATACTTCAAAAATTGAACAAATCCGGGCTTACCAATGAGCAATCAGCCATACTGGATACCTTGCAACAATGGGATTATTACAACAATACGTACTTAACCGCTCCTACTTATTTTCAATCTTGGTGGAAAAACATCCACGCAAATATTTGGGATGAATTACAAGACACTACTAAGACGATTAAAGTGCCGCTAGACTACAATACCTTCCAATTTTTAAAGGAGTATGCAGATAATGCTTTGATTGATAATAAGACTACTACAACAAAAGAAACCGTTGAATCGCTGATCGACCAAGGATTCAGAGCAATGGCCAACCATTATATCGAACATCCCAATGAAAATGCACAATGGTATGTATCCAATAACGCCAGAGTAGAACATTTAATGCAAATTGGTGCATTTAGTACATGGGATATTGAAGTTGGAGGGTCAGAAAATGCACCCAATGCCGTCAATCAGGAATGGGGACCTTCATGGCGTATGGTCGTTAAATTGAATAATGAAGGTGTAGAAGCCTATGGCGTTTATCCCGGTGGACAATCAGGCAATCCGGGTAATCAACACTACGACGATTTTTTGGAAAGCTGGAGAACCGGTCAATACTTTAAGCTCAACTTCTTCAAGAACAAGGAAGAAGCTGATGCAATGACAAAATAGATTAAAATGAAAACAATTTTCGGAGCAATTTTGATTGCCTTAATATCATTCATATTGATGCAATGGCTGCCTTTGCCTTGGTACACACCAATGATAGTGTCATTCGCATTCGGTTTAATCATGGCAAAAACATACGTCAAACCCTTTTTAATGGGAAGTTTAGG
>JAGQYH010000093.1 GCA_020436175.1 Bacteroidota bacterium | reverse complement strand
GTAATAAACAGAATTGGAGCCTGTACCTAAGATACACGCGATGCCGGGTGCTGTTCCGCATAGCGCTCTTGCTGCACCCATAATGTCGTGATTAACATGGATGTTTTCTGCATTAAATACTGTAGACAAATTATCTCCGACAATCTTATTGTTTTGTCGGGAAGAACATCCGGCACCATAATAGTAAATATGATCGATATGGAGTTGTTGAATGGGGTTTGGAATTTCTTTGTGCAGCATTTCGTTGATCCAGTCGGAACTTTGTATCTGAGGGTTGATGCCTTTGGTTTTGAAGAATTTGGCGTTTTTATCTCCTTTGTCCAGTAAGCACCAATCTGTTTTGGTAGATCCGCTGTCAGCAATTAATATCATAGCCGCTAAGATGGAAATTTTTTAACATTCTCAAGGCATCTAAAATCTAAATTAGTAATATTATATTCTAAAATAGTTGAAATGGGTTATACGGCTTTGATTGCAGGAGCCTCAGGATTGGTTGGCGGACATTGTTTACAATTTTTATTGGACGATGATAATTGCACGAAGGTGATCAGCATAGGTAGAAGAAATTTAACAGTGCAGCACAGTAAGTTGCAACAGGAGGTTGTCGATTTTGAACGACTTACCGACTTTGCTCAATTGTTTGAAGTGGATCAGGTATATTGTTGTTTGGGAACGACTATCAAGAAAGCCGGATCGAAAGAGAATTTCAGAAAGATTGATTTTGATTATCCTTTGAATATGGCGGAAGTGGCAGAAGGCAATGCCCATGTATTTTCCATCATAACCGCTCAAGGATCCGATTCGAAATCGCCCATTTTTTATAATAAAGTAAAAGGGCAAGTAGAAGATGCGCTGCAAGCTTTACAGATCGAAAAGATCAATATTATTCAGCCTTCCTTATTATTGGGAAGCAGAGCAGAGAGCAGACCGGGAGAAACCGCAGCACAAGGATTGTTCAAGGTGATCAATCCACTTTTTATGGGTCCTTTAAAAAAGTACAAAGGGATTCCTGTAGAACAAGTTGCCAAAGCCATGTTTCAATTGGCGAATAACGGTCCGCTCGGCTATCACAAATATTCCAGTGATCAACTCTGGAATTATTAAAAGAATTAAAAAAGAAATTATGTCTTCATTTAATATCAAAGAAGTGCCTTCACAAAAAGGGCGAATTGCCATTGTAACGGGTGCCAACATTGGGTTAGGCTATGAAACGGCTTTGGCTTTTGCTAAGAAAGAATTGAAAGTGATCATGGCTTGCCGAAATGTTCAAAAGGCAGAACAAGCTAAGAAGGATATACTATCTCAATCGCCAAATGCCGAATTGGAAATCATGCCCATAGATTTGAGTAAACTACAATCTGTGAAGGAATTCGCTAAAACATTTACAACAAAATATGATCAATTGGATCTTTTGGTGAACAATGCAGGTGTGATGATGCCTCCTTATTCCAAAACAGAAGATGGATTTGAATTGCAATTTGGAGCTAACTATCTCGGCCATTTTCTATTAACGGGTTTGCTGATGGATATGCTATTAAAGACGCCAAATTCGAGAGTGGTTTCTTTAAGTTCTAATGCGCATAAGCAAGGCAAGATTAATTTTGATGATTTGCAAAGTGAAAAAAGTTATTCCAAATTAGGCGCCTACAATCAAAGTAAGCTCGCTTGTTTGATGTTCACTTATGCCTTACAAAGAAAATTGGAAAAGAAGGGCGCTACCACTATTTCTGTGGCGGCACATCCCGGAGCATCAATTACTAATTTGGATCAACATATCCCTAAATGGGTGATGGGGATATTAATGCCGATCTTAAAGGTGACCAATATTGCCCAGTCTGCGGAAGCCGGAGCGGAACCTACTTCATACGCTGCATTAGGAAAAGATGTTAAAGGCGGAGATTATTTTGGTCCGGGTGGATTTGGGGAATTCAGTGGCAGGGCAAAAAAGGTAAAATCCACCAAGCTTTCACACGATGAAGCAATCGCTGATCGGCTTTGGAAGGTTTCAGAAGAATTGACGAATTTCTCCTACTCGTAACAGTTTCGATTGCAATTAAAAATAATGGCGGAATCACCTCAATATCATCCCATCAATTGCGGCCTTTATGATTATCTTGAAATGTGGGCAGTAAAGCAAATGCCGATTCAACTCATTTATAAAGTGGAGGGTAAACTTCAAATGTTGGATAATGCAATCATCCAAGATCTTCAAACAAAAAACAAGGAAGAGTTTATTAGTTTACACTCCGGAGAAGTTATCCGCTTGGATCAAATCATAAAAATAAATGATGTTGATTTCCAAATTGAAAGTTGTTGAAACCAGTAAGTTTAAGCCAACTTCCTCAATGCTGCTTTAATCCTTTTAAAAGCTTCTCTTAAATTTTCTTCTGATGAAGCGTATGAAATTCTAATACTTTCAGGAGTGCCGAATGGAGCACCGGAAACCGTGGCCACCAAAGCCTCATTCAATAAAAACATACACAGATCATCGCTGTCTTTTATGGTTTCACCATTGTATGATTTTCCAAAATAGGCACTAACATCCGGGAACACGTAAAATGCACCGTCAGGGTTATTGGATTTTACGCCGGGAATATCATTTAATAGATCAACCACCATATCTCTACGTTTTTTAAAGGCATCCCGCATTTCATAAGTAGGCTTCAGATCTTGCGTTAAAGCAGCAATAGTAGCTCTTTGTGCAATGGAACAAGTAGCAGAAGTAAACTGACCTTGTAGTTTGGTACACGCTTTGGCAATGAACAAAGGAGCGGCAATATAACCGATTCTCCATCCGGTCATAGCAAATCCTTTGGCTTGACCATTGACGATGATTACTCTGTCTTTGATACTGTCAAATTGAGCAATAGATTCGTGTTTACCAATATAGTTGATGTATTCGTAGATCTCATCAGATACAACATATACCTGTGGATGTCTTTCAATCACTTCAGCAATTGCGGCTAATTCTTCTTTAGAATATACGGAACCCGCAGGATTTGATGGAGAGGAGTACACCAAGAATTTTGTTTTTGGCGTAATAGCAGCTTCAATTTGAGCAGCGGTTACTTTAAAATTTTCTTCTACCGTAGTATAAATCGGTACATAAGTAGCACCGGTCATATTGACTTGCTCAGGATAGGTTACCCAAAAAGGAGCAGGTAAGATAACTTCATCTCCCGGATCTAAAAATGCTAAAAATATATTCGCCAATGATTGCTTAGCACCGGTTGATACTACAATTTGCTCAGGTTTATAATCTAATCCGTTATCTCTCTTTAGTTTCAAACAGATGGCTTCTCTTAGGTCGAGGTAACCCGGAACAGGAGGGTAAGAATCAAAACCCTGATCAATAGCATCCTTGGCTGCTTGATGGATATGTTCCGGAGCATTAAAATCGGGTTCTCCTAAACTAAGACTGATAATATCTTTGCCTTGTGCCTTTAATTCACGGCTCAAATTGGCCATTTTTAAAGTAGCCGATTCAGATAAACGATTTAATGTTTGAGAAGTCTTTAACATTGGTTTGTATTTATTTTCGATGCAAAAATAAGCAAGGGGACAAGTTGTAACTAGTGCTTGCTCAAAATGTTGAATTAACTTATTGTGAAGTATCTAAAAGAGGTAATTAAGTAAAAGATTGTCGGTCAATTTTCTGACAGTCTAAGATCAATCTACCGTATTATCATTTATTTCAATTTCTTTGTTTTTTAGGTATTCTTCGGCATCCTTTTTTCTGTCTTCTAACATGTCATTTCTACGGTCTTCTCTACGCTCACCAATCCTTCTAGTAGCACGTCTTTCTCTGTTTTCTTGTCGTTCCGCCTTCACTTCGGCAATTCTGTTAGCTCTGCCTTTTCGGTTTTCTTCTATACTGCCCATCCAAAAGTTGACTCCCACAGAAGCAATAATGGCTCTTCCTGTCATTTCATATTCTACTTTTCTGTCAAATGGTTCTAAAAGTGGAGCCAGATCTTGATAAACATCTTCACCGGTCACTACACCGATCAAACCGCCAAAAATCTCTTCTTGTTGACTGAATTTAATTTTCAAATATTGGGAATATAAAAAGCCTACTTCAACACCAATTCTTTGGCTGATATCCGTTCTAAATCCTGTGCCGAAAGTGAGCGCCGGTAATAAATAGTCAACGCTGTTGTAAAAATCGGGTTCCGCACGAATGGTTCGGTATGTGCCACCTGCACTGATCTTCAATCTAGGCATAACCCTATATTCAAAGGCCATATCAAACTCCTTGTAATTTGATATAAAGTATTGTTCTCTTCCTCCCAGATCCGTTCGTTTATAAAAAACCAATCTGTGCCCAATTGCCAATGTTAGTCGCTTATTGGGCTTGAAAGTTACGCCTCCTGCAAAAACACCGGGAATATCAGCGGCTGATTCTTTTCCGTTGACATAGGCTCCGCCGCCATCCTTACCGTCTTTTACAGTTGTAATCAGTTTAGCAGAAGATTTATGTTCGTATTTTAAACCAATATACCATCGGTTGTGCCAATTGAAGTTAACACCAATAATAGGGGCAAAACTGATATCGGTTTGTCTGGCATCAATATCCGGTTCCAATGGAAAGGCATCCACAACATCTGCCAGTAAATTGCCTATTTCCGGATCACCAACTGGGATTTCCGTCACCAAATTTCTTATGTAATCCCCGGGAGGCAATCTAATCCCTAGCGATTCATTGACAAATTCTAAGTTTGATAATCCTCCTTTTGCTGTAGTAATGGAATAAACGAGTCTTGCACCGGCAGCCACGGAAATATAGTCGTTAATTTTATAAGCCAGGTTTAATTGAAAAGTAGGAGAATAGGATAGTCCGGTAAAATCAAAATCGTAATCATAACGGATGTCGCTGTAATTAGTGCCGTGTTTTTTGTCGACAAATAAACGGATAAAATCACTGCTCAAAGCGGTGAGGTCGGCAATTGGATATTCACCAAAAGGAAGATTGGCTACCGCAGATGCACCGCCGCCGGTTAATGCCGGTGTGACAAAGAACGATGCCGCTAACCTGTTTTTCTTATAAGTAATATAAAATAGCGGGAAGATCGGTTGTGCCACATTTAAAGTATAATCTTGTGGTTGACTCTGCAATTGTTTGTAGCCTCTAACATTCTGATTCTGATAAACATTTTGATATAGATTTTCCACCTTTAAGTGAAAGCCGTCTCTTAAACTGGTTACTCCGGCAGGATTATAATATACCGCATCTAATTCTTGTGAAGCCCCTCTGGAAGGCATTCGAATAAATGATGTACTCAAGGTCGGAATGGGGAAGCTATTAACTTGAGCATCTTGAATTTGAGTGAAGGCAATTGAGGGAATTAGAAAAAATAAAAGGATAGTAAACTGAATGTGTTTCATTTCGGTAGGAGGTTAACAATATTAATGGGTGTAATTTCAATTTGTTGCTAAACTATACATTTTTAATTAATTGTTTTTTGGTTAATAGTTCACAATAATTTAGTCATTTTATGGCAGCAGTAAGCATGTGGTAATTATAACTTTACTCGGATAATTCTTTCTCCGATTTTCTTTCTTCTTTTTTACGTTTTCTTTCGGATTGAACTCGTTCAATTCTCTCTTTTCTGTCTCTTTGATTTTGCTCAATACTGCCCATCCAAAAGTTTACACCCAAAGAAACGACATAGGCATTGCCCGACATTTCATAATCCACTCTTCGGTTAAAGGATTCTGAGATAAAATCAGGGAGGTCGCTACCCAAAACTAAATTGGCCAATCCTCCAAACAGATCTACATCTTGGGTATATTTAGTTGGAATTCGTTTGGTGATCAAAAAGCCGGTTTCTACGGATATCCTTTTGCTTAAAATGGATTTGAATCCAAGTGCAGCAGATAAGCTGGGTACAAAATAATCTACACTTGTAAAGTATTTGTCATCTACATCTGCTGTAATATAGGTCGCTCCACCGCTGACAATTAGCTTTTTAAAGACTTCATATTGTACGGCGAATTCAAATTCTTTGTAGTTCGACTTTACATATTGCTCTCGACCATCCAGATTGGCTCGTTTAAAAAAGAAGGTTCTATTGCCGGCAGCAAATGTCAGATTTTCATAAGGCTTAAAACTCAGACCGATACTGAACATACCCGGCAGATCGGCGGGCTGTATTTTATCTTGAACATAAGCACCGGCACCATCATTACCGTCAAAAACATCTGTTCGTAATAGTACTTTGGTTTTATGTTCATATTTGAATCCGATGTTCCATTTGTCTTTCCAATTAAAATTAACTCCTACAATAGGAGTAAAGGCAAAATCCGACTGCCGGCTATCAATTTCAAGCTCTAGCGGTAACTGATCAAGTACATCCGCAAGTGTCAAGGCAAGTTCAGGGTATTGCAGGTTAACATTTTCCGTTATCGATCTAACGTAGTTACCGGGACTTAAGCTCAAGCCATAAGTTTCATTGTTAAAGGTTAGATTGCTCAAACCACCGGCAGCCTGTGTAATATAATAGATCAATCTGCCTCCGGCGGCAACGGATAGATAATCATTGATTTGATAAGCCATGTTAATTTGAGCAGAAGGTGAAAAGGCTATTCCTTTAAACTCAAAATCGTAATCGTAGGTAATATTGTCGTAGTCTGTGCCGTGAAATTGGTCCACAGTGGTTTTAATAATCCCTTTGCTCAAAGCGGTCAGATCGGCGATCGGATATTCTCCGAACGGTAAATTTTTCACCGTTGAGGCACCGGCGCCTCCAATGGCCGGGGTAATGAAAAATGAAAAGGCTAAATCTTTCTTTTTATAAGTAGCATACATCATTGGAAAAGCATAGTTGCCTACCTGTAATGCATAATTTTGTGGTTGATCTTGTAATTGCTTTAATTTGGTTACTTCTAATCGTTGGTCTAAAAATTGAAAGTGATTGTTTACAGAAAGGTGAAAACCATCTTTTAAAGCCGTTATTCCGGCCGGATTAAAATAAACTGCATCGTATTCTTGACTGGAACTTCTGGAAGGCATTCTAATGAATGATGTACTCATGATGGGAATAGCATATAAGTTTACCTGAGCATCCCTGATTTGAGCATCACAGATAAATGGCAATAACAAGAACCAAATTAGTTTGAAAGTTTTCTGCATACGTCTGATCCAATTTTCTGATGGCAATACGAATTGCTTACCATGTAAATATAGAATAGAAATATACTTTATATGATAGGGTTGCTTTACACCATTGTCTATAACTTATGATTCAACCCTAGAATATTGTCGCTGTATAGTTAATTTTATTGAATGCGCTTTGACCGGAAATGGGATATTCACAATTACATGTGGTTATTAACATTCTTTGTTAAGTGAACATTACATTATCTAAAACTCAATCTTTTATATTAATATAAGTAACTGATTATCAATAAAATAATTCTTATTTAGAATGATTCTAAATAGTTGTTTATTTTAACATTTACAAGGTTAAATCAAATCCAAATAAGTAGTTTTGTGCCCGAAAATTCACAGTAAGGTATGATGTATCGTATGCGTTCGAGTTTAACACTCACACTTTTCACTCTAATTTTGGTATTTACTGTAGGGGTATCCGACTCTTTGGCTTACGAACCTTCAACAGTAGTTGATATTAATGATGCCACCTTTTTATCTAGAGTTGAACATGGAGAAGAACTATTTAAGGCCAATTGCTCTGCTTGTCATGCGGTTGGAAGGAAATTAGTAGGGCCGGATCTTGCCAATGTTTGGGAAAGATGGGGATCAGAAGAGAATATTATTGCTTGGATAAGAAATAATCAGGCGTTCTTAAAGACCGGTGATGCCTATGCCAATGCATTGTACAGCGAATACAATCAGTCTCCAATGAACTTGTACTTGCAGTTCACCGATGAAGATATTACCTCTATAATTGATTATGTAAGAGCAAAGCAGGCAAATGTTTATCCAATTCAGGAGGCTGCTACTGCCGGTGCTACCGGTGGTGGAGATGTTGCAACACCAGCTAAGCCTTCCACAGGTATTTTATGGGTGTTGATCGCTTTCTTGGTGGCTATGTTCTTGTTATTGTGGAGAGTGAGCAGCAAATTAGAGAAGATCAATAATGAGAAGGAAGGTATTGAAACACCTGAACCTACTCCATTAATAAATAGATTGCTGAATAAAAAGGTGATGGGAGCCATTGCCATGATCGCTATCATATTTGTTGGTTATAACATAGGTAAAGGTGCTGTTGATTTGGGTAGATCTCAAGGATATATGCCGGAACAGCCTATCAAATTTTCACATGCCTTACATGCCGGTCAAAATCAAATCGACTGTCAATATTGTCATACCGGTGCAGATAAGAGTAAGCATGCTAACATGCCAAGTGTATCTGTTTGTATGAATTGTCACAAATATGTTCAGGAAGGACCTAAGTATGGTTCTCAGGAAATCGCTAAAATCTATGCAGCATCAGGTTGGGATAAAGAAAAGGCAGATTATACAGCACCGGCTAAACCGATCAAATGGATCAAGATCCATAATTTGCCGGATCACGTTTATTTCAATCACTCACAACACGTTAACGTTGGAAAAATAGCTTGCCAAACTTGTCATGGTCAAGTGCAGGAAATGGAAGTTGTAGCGCAGTATGCACCGTTATCAATGGGTTGGTGTGTTAACTGTCACAG
>JAGQYH010000092.1 GCA_020436175.1 Bacteroidota bacterium | reverse complement strand
TTTACTGTTACCACTTCTGCCTCACCATTAGGATTGGCAGAAAAATAAAGGACTTTAGATTTTGGATCTCCTGTAGTGAGATCATACTCTCTGTCTCGCGTAGAAGATTTTACATTAAATCGCTTGGCAAAGCTTTTTCCTGATTTACCATCTCTATAAATGGCATTGTAGGTCATTCTTTCATCTCCCTTTTTCCAAATACCGACGTAAATGATGTTTTTACCGGTAAAGGTTTTGTCATCTACTTTGGTTACGGAATATTTGCCATCCTCTCTAAACACGATTACATCATCGATGTCTGAGCAGTCACAAACGAATTCTGCCTTTTTCATATCCTTACCGATGCCGACAAAGCCTTCCTGTCTGTCAACATATAGTTTGGCATTATTGGCCACTACTTCTTTTACTTCAACGGTATCAAAGCCAATAATTTCTGTTCTACGTTCTCTGCCTTTGCCATATTTCTCCATAATACGAGAATAGTAGGCGATGGCATACTCGGTTAAATGAGCTAGATCATGTTTCACTTGTGCAATATCTTCTTCCAGCTTAAGGATGAGTTCATCAGCTTTGAAAGCATCAAATTTGGATATTCTTTTGATCTTGATTTCGGTTAACCGAACAATATCTTCTTCTGTAACTTCTCTAATTAATTGCGATTTAAAAGGGTCTAGGCCCTTATCAATTGCCTCAATCACGGCTTCCCAGGTTTCACACTCTTCAATATCACGGTAAATTCTATTTTCTATGAAGATCTTTTCTAAAGAAGAAAAATGCCATTTCTCTTCCAGCTCATTCAGTTTGATCTCCAGCTCCCTTTTGAGCAATTCAACGGTTTGCTCAACAGAGGTTCTAAGCATTTCATTGATGCCCATGAAAACCGGCTTATCATCAATAATGACGCAAGCATTCGGCGAAATAGAAGACTGACAGGAGGTAAAAGCATATAAGGCATCAATGGTAACACTAGGGGAAACACCTTTAGGAAGATCTATCTGGATCTCAACATCCTTGGCCGTATTATCTACTACCTTCTTGATCTTGATGGTGCCTTTATCGTTGGCTTTAAGAATAGATTCGATCAATTGAGTGGTGGTGGTTCCATAGGGAATTTCCTTGATCAATAAAGTTTCTTTATCCAATTGTTCTATTCTTGCCCTTAAAAGTACTTTACTGCCGCGCTTACCTTGTTTGTATTCTGAACAATCTGCCAAACCTCCGGTTGGGAAGTCGGGGAGGAGTTTGAATGATTTGCCTTTCAGATGATCGATACATGCTTTGAGAAGCTCGTTAAAGTTATGTGGAAGAATTTTGGTGGCCAAACCAACGGCAATGCCTTCAACACCGGAAGCCAATACCAATGGAAATTTCATCGGCAAAGTTACCGGTTCCTTCTTTCTGCCATCATACGAAAGCTGCCATTCGGTGGTTTGTGGGTTAAATGCCACATCTAGGGCAAATTTGGAAAGTCTGACCTCAATATACCTGGAAGCCGCAGCACTGTCGCCGGTTCTAATGTCACCCCAGTTCCCCTGTGTGTCGAACAAAAGTTCTTTTTGCCCAATTTTAACCAATGCGTCGCCGATGGCCATGTCACCATGCGGATGGTATTGCATGGTTTGACCGATGACATTGGCTACTTTGTGAAACCGTCCATCGTCAATGATCTTGAGTGCATGCAAAATTCTTCTTTGAACCGGTTTTAGTCCATCATTTAAAAAGGGTACGGCTCTTTCCAGAATTACATAAGAGGCGTAATCTAAAAACCAATTTTCGTATAAGCCTTCAATGTGCGTAACCTTTCCGGCTTCTCCGGTTTCTTCTGCTGGCTTCAATGCCTCGTTTTCTTCTAAGTTTTCGTTCTCTTCCATTTACTTCAATACTTCAATTTATACTGCTACTTCTTCTTCAATATCTTTTTCTACTTTCAGGTTGTCAATGATGAAGTTCTGACGTTCCAAGCTATTCTTGCCCATATAGTAATCCAAAAGTTTTTCAATATTGATCTTGTCATGCATCATTACAGGCTTCAATTTTATGTTTTCGCCAATAAATCCTTCAAATTCATCCGGTGAAATTTCGCCCAATCCTTTGAATCGGGTAATTTCCGCTTTACCTCGCAACTTGTTGATCGCTTCTTGTTTTTCTTCTTCCGAGTAACAATAGTAAGTGTCTTTTTTATCTCTAACCCTAAAGAGTGGTGTTTCTAAAACATACAAATGCCCCTTTTTTACCAATTCAGGGAAAAATTGGAGAAAGAAAGTCATCAACAGCAATCGAATATGCATACCATCCACATCGGCATCTGTTGCGATCACCACATTATTGTATCTCAGATCATCAAGACTTTCTTCAATATTCAAAGCATGTTGTAAAAGATTGAATTCTTCATTTTGATAGACGATCTTTTTGGTTAAACCATAGCAGTTGAGCGGTTTACCTCGAAGACTGAAAACAGCTTGCGTATCTACATCTCTGGCTTTAGTTATGCTGCCACTGGCTGAATCTCCTTCTGTGATAAAGATAGTAGTGTCAATATGTTTATCTTTCTTCTCATCGGTATAATGTACTCTACAGTCTCTCAGTTTTTTGTTGTGGATGTTCGCTTTTTTGGCCCTTTCTTTGGCAATTTTCCGAACACCGGCCATATCTTTTCGCTCTCTTTCTGATTGCTCGATCCTTCTTTTCAGGGCATCCGCTACATTTGGATTTTTATGTAAATGCGCATCGAGATGGGTTTTGATAAAATCATTGATGAAGGTCTTAACCGTAGGGCCATCCGGAGCCATATTCAAAGATCCAAGTTTAGTTTTGGTTTGAGATTCAAAAACCGGTTCTTGAACGCGCACACTAATTGCCCCGATAATTGAGGCACGAATATCGGAGGTGTCGTAATTCTTTTTGTAAAACTCTCTGATGGTCTTCACGAGCGCCTCTCTAAAGGCTGCTAAATGAGTACCACCTTGTGTGGTGTATTGTCCATTCACGAATGAATAATATTCTTCACCATATTGATTGCCATGCGTCAATGCAAACTCAACATCATCACCTTTGTAGTGGATAATGGGATACCGCAAATTACTTTCTTCCGTCTTATTGTCGAGCAGATCGTATAATCCATTCTTCGATAGAAACAATCGATTGTTGAATTTTATGGTTAATCCGGCATTTAAGTAGGCATAATTCCATATTTGATTTTCTATGAATTCATTGATATAGTGGTATTTCTTAAAAATACTTTCATCTGCCGTAAAGGTAAATCGGGTACCATTGACTTCATTTGTTTTTTGGATCTTATGATCATTGACCAATACGCCAAATTCAAACTCGGCTTTTTTCAATTCACCATCTCTGAACGACTCCACCACAAAATTACTGGACAGCGCATTGACGGCTTTGGTACCGACACCATTTAAGCCAACAGATTTTTGAAAAGCTTTTGAATCATATTTACCACCGGTATTGATCTTGGAAACACAATCGATTACTTTTCCTAGAGGAATACCTCTTCCATAATCTCTAACTTCCACAATTTTGTCATCCAGTTTGATCTCAATTCTTTTTCCAAAACCCATTACGAACTCATCAATAGAGTTGTCGATGATTTCTTTTAGCAAAACATATATACCATCGTCATGTGCGCTCCCGTCACCCAACTTCCCAATGTACATTCCCGGTCGCAATCGGATGTGTTCTTTCCAGTCTAATGAGCGTATATTTTCTTCGGTATAATTAGTTGACATCTCTTATCGGTTTAGAAGTGAATGCTTGTGATCAGGACAATATATTGAGTTGTATATATGATTTTACCTGAACAGTTAAAGTTAAATATTTAACGTGCTTTTTAAGGCGTTTCTTATCCACAAATGTTTTTACTATTGATAATAAATTTGTCTGTTCTGGTTGAAGTGAATGGTGTTATGGTGATCATATTTATGATTTGAATTATATTGTAACTTTTTAATTAATGCTTGATTCATGAATTCATATCAACGTCAATTTAAGGATGATATATTTAGTGGAATAGTTGATCTTATTAATTCAATATGGCAACCTATTCTTATTGGATATGTAGTGTACTTCGCTTTTTCCAAATTGATGACTTTCGGCATTTTGAGATTATTGGGATTTACAAGTATTGAGGAATTTACGGAAAGTTACACGGCTTTGATGTTGGATCAGGAAGCTTTATTGGAATGGGTGCAAGACTTAAAAACTACAGTTATGCAACCGGAGGTTTTGATTTATATTATAGGTGGCGTGATCATTTCTTTTTTGGTGATGAGTTGGAGTTACTATTTTTCGTTTAAGGTCGCGAAACATGAGATAAATGATGGAACAGTGGATGTCGTTACTACATTTAAAGAATCTATCAGTGGAAAGCTTTTAGGCTTGATAGGTCTAAGTATTGTCATTGCTATCATGATTTGGGCGGTATTTATAATAGCAATAGTATTTAGTACAATGGTCTCTCCATTTCTATTGGTGCTATTTATTCCTTTAACTATTTTTTTGGGATTAAAATTCTTTTTGGCGTATCCGGCGTATGCTTTAGGCAATTACAGTATTAAAGAAGCCATTGCTTACAGTTTTGAGCATTTAACGGTAGTTAGGACATTAAAAATTGTGGCCATTGGTTTTGGTGTGATGATGGGAATTGTAATATTTTCTGCGGTTTTACAACAAATTGCTCATTTGGTAAAAAGTGTTCCGTTAACCTATATCATTGTGAAATCTATTTTCGACTTTATTACCGGCGGATTTACCTTAGTGATTATTGTGGCTGCTCTGACAGGACTTTATTACAGGTATGAAACAATGATCGAGGAAGCAGATGAATTTTCTATCGATGATCATTTGATCGATGATGACTATTGATCAAACCTCAATAATGGTAAATTGATGATCAAATGGATCTAGTAGAGTGAGCAATTCATTGAACCACTCCTGACCATAGGCTGAATAAAACTGAGAGAAGTTTTCTTTTCTTTCTTGCAAACCGCCGAAAGGCAATATCTGTTCAATGATTTTTTCAATTTGAACCATGCTTTGATCATTCTTTTGCTTCTCTGACTTGATTAGTCGCTTAGAAATATTCTCTATACTTTTTAAGGCTTTTTGTCCTTCGGCACCTACCCAATTTTCTAAAGACGCATCCACCTCAGTAGCTTTTTGAGCAATAGTGGCAAATAAAGTGTTTAGCGCTTCTTTTTCACTTTCCAAATTCAGATCCAGATGACTTTGTCGTGCAATATATTCCTTCTTTAAAGTTTCAATATCCTTAAAAATATCTTTTGAATGGATGCCCAATTTCGACAATTTGTTTTGCTGTGCAGATGAAATGATTTGGGCAGAAGTTCTTAATAGCAACATGGGAAAATGAACGTCATAATGTTCATGAAGTGTTTTTAATTGCATCCAATAAGCAACTTCACTGCCACCGCCAATGTAAGCGATATTGGGTAAAATCAATTGTTGATGTACAGGACGAAGTATTACATTCGGACTAAATCGTTCTGGAAAATCCCGTACTTGTGCAAGCATTTCATCCAAAGTGAATTGCTTTTTACTGTCTGCCAGTTCAAAACCATCGGCGGTTTCAACGATACGTTCTCTTGAGTGGTTGGTTTTGTAAAAAAGGTTGATCTCTCTTGGAGTTGCCTGAGATTTATACCCAGCTTGCTCCAAAAGTGAAATTTCCTCTTGTACTAATTTAAAGGATGTTTTGTTCTTTAATTCCTCCTCAATGATGGGCTGAAAGGCTTGTTTTAGGGTTTTACAATTACCGTCAACTACAATTAATCCGTAATTGCCGAATAGTTCATCCAGTAATATTTGAACGGCTTTCGCTAAATTTTCATGACTGTAAGCTCTTTTGAAAATGGCGATCAAATCGTCTAAAAAAGGGCCTTGCCTAATAATGGCTTTCAACTCATCAATTAATGGAAGAATGCCATTGGTGTTGTATTCTCCAATACTGCCCCCTTGAAAATTGTTCCACTCCAATTTTTTAGAGAACAAATAAGTATGATTAATCTCTTCGAAGTCATGATCTTCAGAACCCATCCAATAGCAAGGCACAAAATTAAACTCAGGAAATTTAGTCGATAGATTTTGCGCCACCCTGATCGTATTCAATATTTTAAAAATGTAATAGAGAGGGCCGGTAAATAAATTGAGTTGATGAGCAGTTGTAATGGTAAAGGTGTTTTCTTCTTTCAGAAGGTCTATATTTTTGACCACTTGTAAACTTGGAACATAATTGTTGTATTGTTCCTTTAATGCTTGAACCAATTTACTTCTATCCAGTTTGTTGCTGTGCTTTATATCGTTAATGATATGAGGTATCTGCTTTGCGCTGGGTAAATAGGCAAAAAAGGGATTCAATTCTTCCTTGTTTGCTAAATAATCTAAGACCGTTGATGAAAAGGCATTGGTTTGTTCGTAAGGTATTTTCTGAAAATTCATTCTCTACAGCTGGATAGTCAATTATATAAGAAGGATAAACAGTTTTATTGCACAATCGTTCCATACAGGTCGAAATCGGTGGCATCATTGATCTCCACATTAACAAAATCACCTATTCTGGCGTATTGGTTTTGTGCAGCAATTAAGACTTCATTGTCTACTTCCGGTGAATCAAATTCTGTTCGACCGATAAAATAATCACCTTCTTTTCTATCTATAATTACTTTAAATGTTTTACCGACTGCTGCTTCATTTTTTGCCAAAGAAATTTCCTGTTGAACCGCCATCAATGCAGAAGCTCTTTGATTTTTAACCATTTCAGGAATGTCGTCTTTTAGATGATAGGCAGGTGTGTCTTCTTCATGTGAATAAGTAAACACTCCTAATCGCTCAAATTGCATTTTTCTGACGAAATCACATAAGTCTTCAAAATCATCTTCCGTTTCACCAGGGAAACCAACCATCATTGTTGTTCGAATAGCAATGTCCGGCAATATTTTTCTAATATCTTCCACGAGTGAAATGGTTTCTTCCTGCGTGATCTGCCTTTTCATTGCTTTAAGCATAGGGTTGCTGGCATGTTGAAGTGGAATATCAAGATAGTTGCAGATCTTTGGTTCTTCAGCCATTACCTCTATAATATCCAATGGAAATTTGGAGGGATAGGCATAATGCAATCTGATCCATTCAATGCCTTCTACTTTACAAAGGGCTCGTAAAAGTTTCGGCAACGAGCGTTCTTTATAAATATCTAAACCATAATAGGTAAGTTCCTGTGCGATTAGTATAAGCTCTTTAACCCCTTGTTTAGCTAATGATGCTGCTTCGCTCACCAATTCTTCCATTGGTTTTGAAACATGTTTGCCACGCATAAGGGGAATGGCACAAAAGGAGCAAGTACGATTACAACCTTCTGATATTTTCATGTAAGCAAAATGAGCGGGTGTGGTCAGTTGTCGTTCACCAATTAATTCATGTTTGTAATCAGCATTTAGTTTATGGAGCAATTGCGGTAGTTCTAAAGTGCCGAACCAGGCATCAACTTCGGGTATTTCTTGGCTCAACTCATCTCTGTATCTTTGAGATAAGCAACCTGTTGCATAGAGTTTGTCGATCAATCCGGCTTTTTTGGCTTCACCGTATTGTAGAATGGTGTTGATGGATTCTTCTTTGGCTTTATCGATAAAACCGCAGGTATTTACGATGATCACGTTGGCGTTATCATTTTCTGCCTGATGATTGGCCTCAATATCGTTGCCTTGTAGCTGAGTTAGCAATACCTCAGAGTCCACTAAGTTTTTGGAGCAGCCAAGCGTAATGATGTTGACTTTATCTTTTTTTAGGCTTTTGGTTTTCATTTTTCATTATTGAAAAGTGTTTCAACAAATGCCATTCGATTAAAAACTTGCAGGTCTTCCTTTTTTTCACCTACGCCAATGTATTTAATCGGAATTTTCATTTCATCGGCAATACTTAAAACAACACCGCCTTTAGCAGTTCCATCCAATTTTGTTAATGCTAATGCCGTTACATCGGTTGCAGATGAGAATTGTTTGGCTTGTTCCAACGCATTTTGTCCTGTAGAAGCATCCAATACCAATAGCACTTCATGCGGAGCATCAGGAATAACTTTAGCCATGACATTCTTGATCTTGGTCAACTCATTCATCAAGCCTAATTTGTTATGTAATCTACCGGCAGTGTCTACAATAATTACATCAGCATTTTTAGCTAAGCCCGATTTTACGGCATCAAAAGCTACAGAAGCAGGGTCGCTGCCCATCGCTTTTTTGACGATCTCAACATCCACTCTTTCCGACCAAATGGTCAATTGATCAACAGCTGCTGCTCTAAAGGTGTCGGCTGCACCAAGAATTACATTCAGGCCATTTTTTTTCATTTGATAAGCCAACTTGCCTATTGTGGTTGTTTTCCCTACTCCGTTAACACCTACGACCATCATCACAAAAGGCTTTTTATCGGCAGGAGGGAGGAAATCATAGATATCACGAGTGTTATTCTCTTTTAGTATCTCGGCAATCTCATCTTTCAGAATGGTATATAGTTGCTTAGTATTAACATATTTGTCTTCAGCTACTCTGGCCTCAAATCTGTCAATAATTTTTATGGTAGTTGGCAAACCGACATCTGAAGTAATTAATATTTCTTCCAGTTCATCTAAAAATTCAATATCAACGGTTGATTTACCGGCAACAGCCTTAGATAGTTTCGAAAAGATCCCTTGTTTGGTTTTTTGTAAACCTTGATCAAGTCTTTCAACTTCCTTTTCAATTTGTTCTTCAGATTTATTTCCTCTGCTGAACCATTTGCTGAATT
>JAGQYH010000091.1 GCA_020436175.1 Bacteroidota bacterium | reverse complement strand
CTTCATAAGTGATGTCGTGTATCTGTTCTTTCATTTTTAAGGCGGCGGAAGAATTGGAATCATTTCTAAAATGACTGATCACACGTTCTCTAATATTCTTGCTTTTACCTACGTAAATGATTTGTCCTTTTTCATTCAGGAAATAATAAACACCGGTTTCTTCCGGCAATTCATCCACTAAGCTTTCGGTGATGTTTGAAGGTAAATGGGTGGTTGCTAACTCGCCTTTTAAAAGATCTTTTATGATCTTCTTCTTATCATTGAACAAAAGCTTTTCCAATAAAATTGCTGTGGCAGAAGCGTCTCCATGCGCTCGATGCCGATCGTGGATCTCTATTTCCAACTCTTTGCAGATATTGCCCAAACCATAAGATCGTTTATTAGGAAATACCTTTTTGCTGGTATGGATGGTACAAAGCGTTTTTCTTCTGAAAGTCTTCCCGGCTCTTTTAAACTCACTTTTCAGGAAACCATAATCGAAATTGACATTGTGGGCTACAAAAATCCTATTTTCCGTGAGTAGATGGATTCTGTCCACTACTTCTTCAAAAGTCGGTGCATCCTGTACCATTTCGTTAGAAATGCCGGTTAATGCCATTACAAATGGTTGGATAGGACGCAATGGATTGATCAAAGTGGAATATTCCTCAATTATTCTTTGTCCATTATGGACGATAATGGCAATTTCAGTTATTCGGTCAGTTTGCATATTACCGCCCGTTGTCTCTATATCAATTACTGCAAACAAAAGTTGACTGGAATATTTTTAATTGAGTGCGTGTTATAAATTAGTTTAAATAGTGCTGAGCGAATTGATCACTCTTGCTGCAAATCTACCAAATTGCATTTTTTAGCAATATTATGTTTTTTTTGAAACAATTTCCGCAACACTTCTCTATCTTGTGCAATAAGAAATGATGAAGTGGAATTATCCAACTTAAAACAACTTACCTGCCGGTTTTGTCATCTTATCTTAAAAAGGAAATTTTCAATAAAAGTGATCAGGAATTTTTTACCATTCGTATTTTTTCTAATAAGTTTTCAAGCCTTTAGTCAGAATGATGTAGGTGTAATTTGGATGGGTTTCGAGCATGAATGGACTTATAATCACCGCTTGAACAGACTGGGTGATTATATTGAACAACCTGAATTTGAAGGATACGACCATCCGGTAAAACACTACCATACCGGCGCTACCGGTTTGGGTTGGGACGATGCTCTTTTCAGCAGTTATTACAACATCATCAAATCTGATAAAATTGGATTTCAATCCGGCTTTGTCGATATCAAACTAGAGAACAAAGAGGGCCAAAGAGCCTATGTCAAGAAGAAAGTAAGTTTGCCGTTGCAATCTAACTTGAAAAACAAAGATCAAATTGTGGGTTTGCTCAATGGCTTTGATTTGGTGGCTATTGACGGCGCTGACAAATTGAAAACTTTAAGCATTGATATTTCCGATCCAATTTATAATTACGATAAATCAAGAGTAGATTTTATTGTTGAAGTGGGTTTTATTGCCAATTGTGGTTCTTTTGAATGTCATCGATTTAACCAAACTTATAATTACACCATCAAAGTGCAATACCTTTTGATCGCAGGGAACAGAGCCGATTTTTTTGGTACGGAGAAATCTTTCATCAAGACATATGAGTGGGATAAGCACGACACTTTTGAAGATGGTATGGTGAATGAAACGGTTCGGGGATACACCGGTTTTCCGATTGCCACCATTGGCTTTAAAAGTATCATGGTGAATATGGACAGAGATCACTGGCTGGTCAATTGGCATACTGCTATTCATCCTCAATTCTATGATGAGACCACCGGTAATTTTGAATTTGCCATAGATCTGTTGTTACAGCAGTGGAAGAAAAGTACCTCGCCCATGAAAATCGTAAGTCGTTTTTCTAAACGAAAGGATGGTTGGGCTTATCTGGATGGCTCGGTAGTTTTGTTACAATTTAAAGATGCTTGTTTGGAAACAAAGTCGAGGTTTGGGTCATTGAACTGGAAAGGAAGGAACAAAGAAGCCGATAACAACGATGCCATCAATGTGGAGCGATTTCGAGTGAAAGCCGGATGTGATAATTGATGCCAAAGGTTAATTCATCAAACAAAAAACGTATAAAGCTTCAAAAATTTGATGATCGAAATGATGATAATAACGATCAACAAATACCGCACATAAACGCTGATCATTTTATTCTGAATGGCAAATTTGGAAGCCCAATAGGCACCGAATACTTGTCCGGATGCCATCAGTAAACCGTAACTCCAGGCAATTTGATCCTTCAACATAAAAATGACTAACGAAGGAATAAGAAAGCAAAGGACGATTAGCAGTTTTATGGAATTTGCCGTTAGAAAATTATAACCGGCAAAGAGCACCAAAGCGGATAACAAGAAAATGCCGACACCCGCTTGAATAAATCCACCGTAAATCCCGATCAAAAAGAACATCAAAATAGAAGTAAAAGATGCGGGATTTCCCTTTACTTCGGAATGCTCCTTCAACCATGCTCCCGGATTAAAAATAACGATGATCAACAGACTGATAAACAAACATCCGATGATTGTATCCATCAACTGTTCATTCAATTCAACGGCAATAAAGCTGCCTAAAATGGCACCGGCCACGGAGGGAACGATCTGCCAAACCACATTTTTGGGGATCTTGTCTTTTTGATCGAAAACCAGTTTTTTGTTGGCCACTAGTGATTGAACAAAAGTTCCAATTCTGTTAGTGCCATTGGCAATAGTAGAAGGCAAGCCTAAAAAGGTAAGTAGTGAAATGGTTACCACAGAACCGCTTCCGGCAAGGGTGTTGATGGCTCCGGCAAGAAATCCTGCCAAAATGATCAGGATAAAGTCATACCATTCAAGCCCCATGGATGTTTTTAATTATTGATCATTACCGGCATGACCAACATTAAGAGATCTTCATTGGCATCCGACTCAGCCGGTCTTAAAATTCCTGCTCTTGTAGCAGTAGATAATTCTAATTTTACTTCATCTCCATCCAAACTGCTCAACATTTCCAATAAGAATTTAGCATTGAAGCCGATCTCTAAGTCATTGCCTTTGTATTCGCAAACCAATTTTTCGCTGGCTTCATTTGAAAAATCAAGGTCTTGAGCAGAAACGGACAATTCTGTTCCCGCCATTTTCAAAACCACTTGATGAGTAGTTTTATTGGCAAAAATGGCAATTCTTCTCATGGAAGAAAAGAAATCATCCTTGTTGATTAACAATAGATTTGGATTCTCAGTTGGGATTACTGCATTATAATCAGGGTATCTGGCATCAATTAATCGACAAACCAAATAACTGTTTTCAAAATAGATGAATGCATTGGAAGAATCATAGGCTACTTTTACCGGTGTGTCGGTATGCGGCAATGTAGATTTGAGCAAATTCAATGCTTTTTTAGGCACAATAATACTATTGCCATTGCCACCTTTGATGTCTTTTCGCTCATATCTTACCAATTTATGTGCATCCGTAGAAACAAATACCAATCCATCTTCATTAAACTGCCATAACATTCCTGTCATTGCCGGACGTAACTCATCGCTGCTGACAGCAAAAAGTGTTTTGTTGACGGCATTGGCCAATACATCGGCAGGAATGGTAACTTCAGTGGCATCTTGTTCACTTGGCATTTTCGGGAAATCGTCTCCGTTTTCACCTGCCAATTTATACTTACCATTGTCAGATGTAATTTCAATTCCGAATGATACTTCATCGATAGAAATACTCACCGGTTGTTCAGGAAGTGTCTTCAAAATATCTGTTAAGATTCTGGCTGGTATGGCGATCTTAAAATTTTCTTTGGCTTCAACACTTAACTCTGTTGACATTGATGTTTCCAGATCAGTAGCAAATACCTTTAATTTTCCATCTTCAATTTGAAAAAGAAAATCTTCCAAAATTGGTAATACTGTGTTAGAACTAATTACACCACTGATTTTCTGTAAGCTCTTTAATAGAATGCTTGAAGAAACAATAAACTTCATCTGATCGATCGATTTTGATTTGGATGGCTAAATTAAATAATTAAATATTGTTTTGAGAGAAACTTAACTAACATTCTATTGTTGATAAAGCACAAATTCATAAGGCGAAACGCAAAACATCAGACACGAGAGATTTATCAATAAAATTTAATTCCTACTTTCGTTTTTGAAACAACCACAGTTATGCGCATAGGGGTAAATGCACGTTTTTTGTTAGAAGGGAAATTGGAAGGTATCGGATTGTTTACGCATGAAGTTTTGAAACGGTTGGTGCATTTGATGCCCGAATCAGAATTTATATTTTTCTTTGACAGAGCACCTTCTGAAAAATTCTTATATGCTAAAAATGTGCAAGGGGTAGTGCTTCCTCCTCAAGCCCGACATCCGATTTTGTGGTATTGGTGGTTCGAGCATTCTATTCCTTCCGCATTAAAGAAGTATAAGATCGATCTGTTTCTTTCTACCGATGGCTACTTGTCATTAAAAACTCAGGTGCCTACCATTTTAACCATCCACGATTTAGCATTTGTACATTTTAAAGAACATTTACCCTATTTAGTACATCGGTATTTCAACAAATATACGCCTCGGTTTGCAAAGAAGGCAAAACATATTTTAACTGTTTCGGAGTTTAGTAAGGAAGATATAATGGAACAGTACAACATCGTTCCGGAAAAGATAACAGTAGTGGGAAATGGCTGTGATGAGAATATTCATCCATTGGATGAGAAACAAAAGTTAAATGTTAAACGACATTACACCGATAAAGCCAGTTACTTCGTTTATGTGGGTGCCATCCATCCAAGGAAAAATATCAAAGGTTTACTGGAAGCTTTTGATCTTTTCAAACAACATTACAAAAGCGACATCAAATTGGTTTTGGTGGGCAGATGGGCATGGAAAACAAGTGAAACCAAAAAGACTTTTGCCGCCATGAAATTTGCAGATGATGTCATTGCCTTAGGCCATTTAGAACGCGAAGAATTGAGCAAAGTCTTAGGTGCGGCATTAGCTTTGATCTATCCATCTTTTTTTGAAGGATTTGGCATTCCATTGTTGGAGGCTATGTATGCAGAAGTGCCGGTGCTCACCAGTGAAAGATCATCTTTACCGGAAGTAACCGATAATGCAGCTTTGTATTTTAATCCTGATCGGATCGGAGAAATGGGACAAACGATGGAGAAAATTGCAAAAGATTTTAATCTTCGGGAACAACTGATTGAAGAAGGCAAAAAACAACGACAACTGTTTACCTGGGACAAAACAGCACAAAAGGTTTTGGAGGTAATCAAAGCAGCGATACAATAAAAAAGGCATCCATTGCTGAATGCCTTTTAATATATGGTTTGAATGATCTGCTTAATTCAATGCTAAACTTACATTTAAAGTGAAGTTCTTGTAGATCATTTTATCTCCTAAGTTTTTGTCTGACCCGTAATGAATATCAAATTCAGTTCTGTCGATAACAATTTCACCGGTAGCTTTCATACTGTTATCGCTTAAAGTCATCACTTCGGCATCGAAGGTAATTTCTTTAGTTACACCTTTAATCGAAATATCTGCGGTGATTGTAAACTGATCTGCTTGTGTCAATTTGCCATTATCGGCATTTCTATTCGTTCCAGTATTTTTGGCACTCTTGATCAACAATGAAGCCGAAGGATGCTGCTCCACGCCGAAAAAGTCATCCGACTTTAAATGGTTCACCAACTTAGCATTGTAGTTTTCGTTTTCAATATCATCCACAGTAATGGAGGTCATATCAATCACAAATGATCCGCCGGAGATCATGCCATTGGTTAATTCCAATGATCCTTCCAAGATTTTAATATGTCCGTCATGTGCTCCGGTTACTTTTTTTCCGATCCATTGAATAGAACTGTTTTCTTCATCTACAGCAACGATTCTTTGCTGAGCCATCACGGCTACATTGACAATAAGTGTTAACGCTAAGCTTAATAAAATTGATTTTACTTTCATGTTTAATGTTTTATCTATTTTTTTCTATAATAATATTGCATGCTTCTTGCAGCATTCGATAAACATCCTCGAAGCCATTATTGTTCCAGTATGGATCAGGAACATTAATATTTTTTCCGGGATGCACTTCATTGATGATCAATTTTACTTTTGCTTTTTCCTCTTCCGATGCTGATTGCCGGGTAATGTCAATGTAATTCTGACTATCCATGGCATAGATCACATCGAAGTTTTCAAAATCCGGAAAGTGAAATTGTCTCGCTCTTTGATGAGCAATATTGATGCCATATTTTGCTGCCACTTCAATTGATCTTTCATCCGGTTGCTCTCCGACATGCCAACTACCCGTACCGGCAGAATCTACTTCCCAATCTAAATTGTTATCATCGATCATTTTTTGCATAATGCCTTGTGCCAAGGGTGAACGACAAATGTTGCCGAGGCAGACCATTAGAATTTTCATGGTTTAAATATAAATGAAATGTAAGCTTATAGAAAATTATTCTGTTTGACCGGCTCTTATCACTTTTCCGGCTTCATTAGATACACCAAATCGTTTAAAGACAATTGCTCCGGTTTCATCTTCAAGGTTGTAATTGCTGCTATATTCAATCCAACCATAATGGTGTTTACCTCCTAGTATAATTCTAACCATTAGATATTTTTTTAACCCATTGCTGATGGCCCAGTACCAATCAGTATTACCACCTAAAGGAGCGTAATAATATCTGCCATTTACAATTATTCCTTCATTTGTAAAGTTACTTAAAAGATTTGTTGAGCTATTATTATTACTTAGTGATACGGCATAATAAAAACCATATGGTTCTGGAATGCTAAGAACTAGTATATCTCCATTGACTCTTACAATAAAAGATTTTGGCACACCACTAACAATTCCTCCACCCCAAACATCAAATTCTAACTCATTAATGCCATCATTGTTAAAATCATATTTTGGGTAAGGATAAGTCGGATAACTGTTTAAAAATAGCGTGTCATTTACGTCAAAAACGGTAATGTCTGCACCTGCATTGGTATTGGGGTTTAAATCTGGAATTAACTCACAACCTAGCAATACAATACTTAATAGAACTGCTGGCAAAACAAATATTTTTTTCATAGTTTTTTATTTTTAATAAAGTAAACTCCAATTCCTTTGGAACCCTAGTACAATATTTAGAAAAAATCGGATCACACATTCAAGTTAAATGTATAATTAATTGATAGTCAATATTGTATCAAACATTTTGTTTGTTTATTCTTAAAACTAATTCTAATTAATATCACATTTCTTAAATTACATCGTAAAAGGAAATCAAAATGAATAAGGACTGGTGGAAATGGGGCAATCCCAAAGCCTATGAGCATGTCAATAATTACCCTAAGCTGAAACAAATTTGTATTGATCGGTTCGGAATGGATCCGAAGGAGGATTTTCATCCGCCGCATGAATTTAATGTTCCGGTGGTCAGTGAAGAAGTTCAGCAATTTATACTCAATGCGTTTAAAGCTATCCCTACAACTCAAATTGATTTTTCAAAGGATACCCGTTTGACCGGCGCATTAGGCAAAAGTTATCATGATGTCATCCGTATTTTTAAAGACCATAACATTCAAGTGCCGGATGTAGTTTTGCAACCACGTGACCATGATGATGTACAAGCCATCATTACTGCGGCCGATCAACATAATATTGCCATTGTTCCTATCGGTGGACAAACGAATGTAGTAGGGGCCTTAACCATGGAAAAGGATCTAAACAGGAAGGTGGCTTACTTGGATCTTTCGCTGATGAGTAAGCTGCTATCGATTGATAAAGAGAATTTGTTAGCTACCTTTCAGGCGGGAGTATTCGGGCCGCATCTGGAGGATCAACTTAAGCCTTATGGTCTAACTTTAGGTCATTTTCCGCAATCTTTTGAATTTTCTACATTAGGTGGTTGGGTAGTAACTCGTAGCGCCGGACAAGAATCTACTTACTATGGTAAAATAGAAGACATGGTGGTATCGCTCAAAGTGGCAACGCCGAAAGGAACCATTCAAACGCCTTCATTTGATAAGGATGCGGAAGGAATAAATCTTACCTCAACCTTTATTGGTAGTGAAGGTTTATTGGGAACCGTCACAGAGGTAACCGTCAAATTGCATAAAAAACCGGTAAGGAGTAAATGGGTTTTGGCTTTATTTCCTGATTTTGAATCCGGAAGCAATTGTTTGAAAGAAGTCATTCAAAATGATATATATCCCTCTGTTTGCCGGCTGTCAGACGGACCGGAAACCTATTTTTACAGTCAGCTAAAACCGGAAAAGCAAGGTGTTGCTGCCACATTGAAGAAGAAAGTGGAGGAGATTTATCTGAACTTTAAAAATATTGAAGAGCCTAATATTATGATGCTGCGTTTTGAAGAAGTGCTTAGCAGCAAGGAGAATGAAATGGCACATGTTCAAAAGATCATTACCCAACACAAAGGCGCGTTAATTCCTTCTTCCTTGGCGAAGAATTGGGAAGCGACGCGTTTTCATACGCCTTATTTAAGAGATACCATGATGGAACATAGGATATTTATCGATACGATGGAAACGGTGGTGTCATGGGATAAAGTAATGACAATGCATGCAGCGGTGACCAAAGCGCTACAAGCTTGTGAAGCCTTTCATAAAGAGAAAGGGATCATTATGTCGCACATCTCACATATTTACACTCATGGTGCCTGCATGTATTTTATTTTGATCTGTCCGATGAATGTTGGTCAAGAAGTGGAGCAATGGGAAGCTATTAAGAAAACCGTATCGGATGCCATTGTCCATAGTGGTGGATCGATCAGTCATCATCACAGTATCGGTAAAGATCATCAGTCTTATTATTTGGCGCATCAGGACAAATTGGGCTTACAGCTGTTGAAGGCTATGAAGCAACAAGTAGATCCGAATGATATTTTGAACCCGGGAAAATTGTTTGATGTCTAGAACAGAGAAAATAGCAAAGGCCGCCAATGAACAGTTTGATGTACTGATCATAGGTG
Source organism: Bacteroidota bacterium (assembly GCA_020436175.1). Lineage (GTDB taxonomy): Bacteria > Bacteroidota > Bacteroidia > Chitinophagales > JADIYW01 > JAGQYH01. Next base: position 334 of record JAGQYH010000091.1, on the reverse strand, counting down.
GAGGCATTACCGGTGCAGGCATATTTTTGAGGTGTTGTCAGAACGGTTTGAAAACACTTTTGATCGATGCGGCAGATTTTGCTTCCGGCACCAGTAGTCGATCTGCCAAAATGATCCACGGAGGCTTGCGTTACCTTCAATATATGCAAATAAAACTGGTGAAGGAAGCTCTTAAAGAAAGAGAACATTTGCTGCAATTGTATCCTCACTTGGTAAAACCATTGCCTTTTTTAATGCCAATCTATCATTCGCGATTAACCGTTGGAAAAATGAAAATCGGTTTGTTTGGCTACGATCGCTTGGCGGATAGCTCCATTTTGCCCAAACACAAACG
>JAGQYH010000090.1 GCA_020436175.1 Bacteroidota bacterium | reverse complement strand
GACCATCCTCCAACTTATCCGTTCTGAATAACAATTCGCCATAGGTTGAATAGATCTCCATTTCGTATTCCATTAGGGCAACGCCTTTTGGTTTAAACATAGATGCTTCACTTATATCACCTAATACAGGACTTAATGCATTCGGTACAAAAAGTTTTCCGAAAAACTCTACCATTATTGGCTTGATGATAGAATCTATACAACCAAAATCATTCTCAGCAATCAATAGTACAGAGTATGGTCCGGAATGAACATATTGATGGGTTGGGTTGAACGCTTCATAACTGAAATCGTCGTCCCCGAAATTCCATAGAAAATCAGTAGCATCAATACTTAGGTTATTGAAAGACACTATCCCTTCCAAAATCTCTGTTTCATTTTGTGAATATTCAAAATCTGCCGTAGGTGTACCAAATACTTCAATGACATCTTGCTTCACGATGGTATCAAAACAAAACTGATCGATATTAGTAATCAAGGTAACATCGTAAGTGCCTTGATCGGTATATACATTGATCGGGTTTTCTACATACGATTTCTTCCCATTTCCAAAATCCCATTCAAAATTCTCTCCTGTGCTTAAATTGATAAATTGAATACTGGAATGCTCACAAATTCTATTTTCATCTGTATCAAATTGTGCAATTGGTTTTTCCAAGATCTCAATGGATTTGGTCACCACATTCTCACATAGATTACCTCCGGTAGCCGTTAATGCCACATTGTAAACACCGTTGTCTGTAAAGATGTGCTGCGGATTTTGCAAGTCGGAAAGATTCCCATCATCAAAATTCCAACTGTACGCCACACCACCTTGTGATTGATTGGTAAATTGAACTGATGTCTCCTCACAAGCTCTATCCGGCAAACTGAAATTAGCTTCCGGGCTGGCATAAACTTCAATCTGAATATTGGAAGTATCCTCACTGCAACCATTATCCACTGCCAGTTGGATGGTGTACATGCCGGCGTCTGCGAAAGTGTGGAGTACGGTATCTGCCAATGAAGTATTTCCATCCCCGAGATCCCAAAAAGGTTGTGCTCCGACAGATGAGAAATTGATCAGCGTTACATCTAATGGTTCACATCCGGTAATATGATCTATGTTAAAAAATGATCTTACATCTACCGATTTTACAATAATATCCTTTTTGGCGGTATCCGTACCACAAACATTCGATGCATATAATGTAATCGTGTAAGTTGTATCGCTGAAACTGGTTTCGTAATACTGCGGTTTTGGATCTTTCGAATTAGAGGTTTTACCGTTCCCGAAATCCCAAAAATAACTGGTAGGGGAATTGTAGCTCACATTGTGGATCAACACCGAATCTTCCTGACAATACTGGTTAAAATTCGTTCCAAATCTAGCCTCCGGTGCTTTCGAAACTAAAATACTATCCGTCACAGAATGCTCTCCACATTGATTGAAACTGGTTAAGGTTACATAATAGGTTGTATCGAAAAATGTTCCCGGAGGATAAGTGATGTTTTGAGGATTGGTAGCGGTTGAATTTTGCCCGTTACCCAAATCCCAATACACATTTTCAATATGTCCGACAGATGTATTGGTAAAGCTTACTTGTAAAGCATTACAGCCATTAGGCACATCAATAGTATAATCGGAAGTAGGTACTGTAATGACCTGAATGGAAATCGAGTCACTCACCACACAACCGCTTTGGGTGATCTCTGCCGTCACTGTAAATATTCCTGCAGAAGCGTAACTATGTTCAACACTTTCTCCTGCCAACGAACTGCCATCACCAAATGTCCAGTTAACTATGGCACTTGGATCCACGCTTAATGAAAAACTGATGCTTTCATTGACACAGGCAGTATCCGGCAAGTCAAAATTAATGACCGGAATATCTAACACTTCAACATTCTTGAATACTGTATCTCGGCATCCCAAAACCGGCTCTGCATAAGTATAACCCACTGCGTTCAAGCCGATTTGACTCAAGGAAGGATCGAAAATTCCGGTGGCACTATTGCTTACTGCATCTCCTATCCAACTGCCTCCCGAAGGTGTGTTACCGGTCAATATCAGTTCTTCATTATTGATACAAGTGGTTTGATCGTTGCCGGCACTTAAATTATTGACGCTGATAATGGATGCATTAATGCTGTCTGTAAAGAAACAAATGCCATTGTCGTAAGTATAAGTTAAAATGACATTGCTTTGTGCGACCAATGCAGGATTAAATACATTGGTACCGGTAACCCCTTCTCCTGTCCAAACTCCATTGGCGGGACTGCCTACCAGTGTTACAGGAGCATCATTAAAACACAATTGAATATCATTTCCTGCATCAATATCAATCGGTTCCGATAAATTAAATGATTGAGTTTTGGTAGTTACACCACAAATATTATAAGCAGATGCTGAAATCGTATAATTTCCGGAACCGATAAAAACCACCGGTGGAGGATCAGCTCCTGTATAGGTGGCCGGATTTCCTCCGGTAAACGTCCAAACGACGGAATCAGGATTGCCGTTATACGCAAATGATTGATCATAAATAAAAGTATCGGCACAAACATTACCCAATGCCGGAATTTCAAATAATACTTTGGCACTGATATCAAAAGCTGTATCCCATTGCGGATTGCCACAAGCATTGCTTACGGTTAAGGTTACGGTATACTGTCCATCATTGTTAAACTGAATCTCCGGTTCGAATGAACTCGCGGAGGTGCCATTTAAAAAATTGACTCCTGCTGACGGAGAAACAGCCCAGTTATAAGTAACTGAACTATCCTGAGTAGATAAATTGGTAAACGTCGCAACCGTTGGAGCGCAACCATTTACATCATCAATAACGGCCACTGCATCGGCTACAGGGAGTTCATTAACATCAATTGTTTTAGTCTTTTCTAATGTATCACAAGAGTTAGCCGCTGTAATGGTCACCTCGTAATTGGCAGGATCATCGAACTGCACCTGAATTTGGTAAGCACCGTTCATATTTCCGCTCACCAATGTCCAACCCGTTGCCGGTTCAATATCCCATTTAACATTACTGATGAAAGAACAGGTAAGCGCATCAAGCGTTCCTGCCGTTGTATTGGTAAAAGTAATGACTTCATTTATACATACAGGATCCGGATTATAGATAAAATCCGGTTTTACGGTATCGCCGATGATGATTGGACCTAACGTGGCGAAATCAGGCGGAGCCGGACAAGGACTAGACGCCTGGATCATCACATCATAAGTATTGTTTACCCCATTACTGGCGGTTTTCCCACAAGAAGTTTCAGTAAATTCGTAATCAAATGTTGCCGGAGGCGGATGATTAAATGTTTCCACCAACTCACCGGCAATGTATATCTCGTATACTGTTCCGGTAACATTCTGTCCGGTATTGACAATGTTGAAAGATGCTAAAACCGGAGGACATAAATTAGGACTTCCAATAAAGTTAAACGGATCTTCCAAACCCACACTCGGTGACGATCCATTAAATATCTGATAAGTTGTTGTGGTAGGTGTACATTCCGCATTTCCGGCACCATGAACCGTGAATGACAAGGTATAAAGCCCTAAACCATAAGTATGATCCAAGGTTGTAAAATTTGCCGTGGTTACTGCCGGAGAGCCATCTCCCCAATTGATTATGTATTGTGTGTTTGTGGCTGTTGTGGTAGAAGCATTGCCAATTTGCAAATTAAAATTGGGGTTGGCCACCGTACCATTACAATTGGTAATGATGCCATTAGTATTGACACTTCCGCTTAATATATCCAACTCTGCATTAGGAGTGGGCTTCACAATTACCTGCCGAGGCGTGCCACAGCTTATAAAATTCCCGACCGGCCCTTTTCTTTGAGGCGTTAAATTAACCACGTACTGCGATCCGGAACCCGGAGGATAAATGGTTATACTGTCTCCCGTAAAGGGTCCGGAAATATGAGGTGAGCTAACCAATACTCTATAAGTATAGTTATTGCTTGTTGATGAAAAATAGGCCGTAATGCCTTCTCCTCCACAGACCTCCGTCGGGTTTACGACTAAATTGCATTGTGCATGAGACACCAATGCCAAAGAAATGGTAAGAAAAAGTGTAAATAAAATTCTCATGAAAGGGTTTTTATGAGTTAGTAGTAATTTTAAAATAGTCTAATAGAGCCTTTGCCCTTGAATTTGTAACATTTTGTCGGATTTTTTCCTTTATTGGTTTTACTAAATAATTCGGCATTCTCGAAATTGAATTTTATGGCTACTTCGTGAACACCTCCCGATACATTGGTAACACCTGTTAGATTAAGATCATAACTGTATCCCAAAGTAAAGTTGGTATGTCTTGATATTTCTGAACTTACACCACCGGTGAAGATCATGGCTCTTGTTCCTCCGGGACTGGTAAATCCGTTGTCTTGATATAATACACCTACAAATAATGGTTTAAAAGTATTGAAAAAACCACCGGTGAATATGTCGACACCATTTTGAATTTCATACTTAATGATTGGTGAAATGTAATACACCGATCTTTTCTTCAAAATATTTTCAGTTACCGGAATCATGGCACCATAGTGAAAAGTGTATCTCCTTGGAATTCTGCTTTCTTGCATTTGGAAGCTTTCGATAGGTGTAGTTAAATGATGAACAGCGAAACCGGCAGAGTTATGTATATATCGTTTTGCAATTTTAAAAGAGAACTGGAATAAAACGCCAGCATCAATATCGACAAAATTTACTTTATCATTCACCACTACACCTTCAATATCATTGCCCGTCACACCATAAATGGGATCCAGATCAGATGAAAATGTCAATCTATTCTTATCTATCGATTTATGTACATAGGATGCACCAACTCCAAAATTGATATTGAAATTGTCGTTAATCCTTAAGATATAAGCATAGGTTAATCCGGCCATATTGGTTCTCAAGGAAGCTGCACCGGCAGCATCATACATGGCATGAATCCCAAATCCCGAAGAAAATCTCGGCGATTGTGTATCCAATGAAAAAGAAGCCGTATTGAAACTGTTATCAATTTTGGCCCATTGATTTCTGTAATTCACAAATAAAGTGGTGCCTTGCTCCGACCCGGTTGACGCCGGATTGAGATAAACTCTGCTTAAATAAGATTGTGAAAATTGCGGATCTTGCGCGCGTACAGTTGTGGAAAAGAATAAAACAATCCATAAGATCATTCCATAGAATAACACATTGCGTTTCATCGGGTTTTATGTTTATTCGTTGAGTCGGGTTAGTTACTCAACAAGGGTTTTTTGACAAAAGTCTTTTAAAAATAGATATAAAGAACAGAGAAGTCAAGTCCATTTTGATAAATATTTCGCTAATTGGTATCATTATTTTAAAAAAAATGGGAGAACGATTTGAAAATTGTTAAACCTAATCCGTCATTCTCATCCATTTATTTCTTAGGTTTGCAATAAATCAATACTGCTTATGGAATCTGCTTTGAAACATGTTCATTACGTATTTATCATCTTCTTTTTGATCTCTTATTTCATCAAGTCAACTTTGTTTTTAATGGGTAAGAATGATGCTTTTGCCAGGTACAAAAAGAAAAGTCTTTTAACGGAAACCATATTAGCCGTTGGTTTTTTAGCTACCGGCATTGCGATGATCATTCAAAATCAAAACATATCGGAGGGTCATTGGCTAGCTGCCAGCGGATGGATGCATTTGAAGTTAACCTGTGTTGTTTTAGCTATTCCGCTAGGGATTATAGGCTTTAAAAAATCGAATAAAATATTGGTCGCACTTTCGGTGTTATTGTTTATCTATGTGTTCTTAATCGCATTCCCAAACACCAGAAACACATTCTTGTTTTTTTAACACTTTAAGAAGAACTAAAGCCTATTTTAATTCGTTTCAACAGTTTAACTATATTTCACAGGCAGGATTCAAATAAACTGCTTAATTTTAGTCCACAAATCTTAAAAAAACAAACATGAAGAATTTTTTGAATGTAATGCTTATCTGCTTTCTAACAACGGGAGTGATAATGGCATGTCCCCCGGAAGGAAGTGATGCATCCGGCTCTAAAGTTGAAAAAGTAGAATCCGGTGCCATGGTTGAAGGTACTTTTGTTACCTTAAATTTAGGTGTTAAAGGAATGACTTGTGGCGGATGCGAAAACAAAGTTAAAGCAGCTTTAGGCAGCATTGAAGGAGTAGTAGAAACCAAAAAAGTAAGTGCTGAAAGTGATGAAGCCGTTTTGACCTACGATCCTGCCGTGACGAATGAAGAAACCATTGTAAAAGCATTGACCGAGAAAACCGGTTATGCTATTGCTGTTTCAAAAGATGGCGCCATGACGGAAGAAGGAGCCGCTACAAAAGCTTCTTGTGCCAAAACTTGTACAAAAGAACAAAAGGCAGCATGCACAAAAGAGCAAAAAGCAGCTTGTTCTAAAACAAAAGCCGGTGCTGAAGAAAAACTAGAAAAACAATAAACAAATGAAGTTGAACTGAAAAAGTTCTCTCATGAAAATAAGAAGCCTTTCTCTACTCGGAGAAAGGCTTTTTTGTTTTCTATTGTTGTAGGAAACTAACTCATCCTTCTCCTACGTCGAAATTCACTCCTCCTTGATTCTTCCTTTCGTCAGAAGGAGAAGTTTGCAGCGATACTTTGTTATATAGCTTTCCAAAGTAAATAGCTATTGTATATCTAATGCTAAGCCTGTCTTTTGGGCCGCTTTAATACATTCTTCATGCCGGAAACAGGTTACCAAATGATCATTGACCATGCCGACGGCTTGCATGAAGGCATAACAGATAGTGGAGCCCACAAATTTGAATCCGCGCTTTTTTAAGGCTTTACTCATAGCATCCGATTCCGGAGAAGTAGCCCGATAATCTTCTTTAGATCTCAAATGATTTACAATGACCTTCCCATTGGTAAATTGCCATAAATAATCCCTGAAACTGCCTTCTTCTTCTATTAGCTTCAGATAGGCTTGTGCATTGGTTACGGCTGCATTTACTTTCAAACGATTTCTTATAATGCCTTCGTTTTGCAGTAAAGATTCAATTTTTGCGGCATCATACATTGCCATTTTCTCGGGGTCCAATCCATCAAAGGCATCAAAATAATGCTGCGTTCTTCTTAAAATAGTAATCCAACTTAAACCGGCTTGTGCGCCATCCAAAATTAATTTAGCGAATAGGGCTTTATCGTCTTGTTCCGGAACGCCCCATTCTTTATCGTGATACCGGATGTAAAGTTCATCACTTCCGGGCCAAGGGCATCTATGTTTTTCAGCTTTCAATTACCTTCAATTACTTTTTTAAGATCGTCATACATTTCTTGTTTTCCTTTATGGATCGCCTTGCTAAACATCTTGGTTATTGCTCTGGAAAGTATGCTTTTGCCATGAAACCCGTGTATTTCTTTAACCTGTGTTCCGCTGCCAGTGGCTTTAAACTCTATGTCAATATGTCCATCGATCATTTTATCGCTTAGATCAAAACCAATTTTTTGATTAGGCACTACATCCGTGATGGTTTCTTTCATTTCCATTGGTTTTCCCTTTTGAAGAAAAACGACCTTGTATTCACTGCCCACCGCACCTTTCTCACCTTTGATCAAATCGGCACTAACAAATCCCGACAACCAATTTTCATTATTGTCAATATCCATCACATAATTATACACTTCTTCAACAGGAGCATTGATCTCTATTTCTGTGATCATTTCATGTTGAGTATTAGGAATACCCAATACCAAAAACACCAGAAATGAAAGCAATACCAGACCTATAACAGATTTCAATATCTTATTCAGCATAATTGTAATTTTACTTGACGATTATTGGCACTAAAATAAGCTATTATTTAGAATTGACTTCCAAAATGAAGTTAGCAGCACAAAAGATCCTAGTAGTAGGCACCAGTTGTTCCGGCAAATCCACTTTGGCCAAAGAATTGGCTGCAAAATTGAATAGTAATCATTTCGATTTAGACGATTTTCATTGGCTGCCAAACTGGGTTGAAAAGTCGGACGAACACATGATAAATGATCTGGAAACTGCAATTTCACCGTTAACAAATTGGATCATCAGTGGCAATTACACGCACTTGGTTAAGGATGTGCTCTGGACAAAAGCGGATACTATTATATGGCTTGACTATTCCCTCTCAGTAATTATGCAAAGATTTATCCAAAGAAGCTTTAGGCGAATTGTATGGAAAGAAGCTTGTTGCAATGGCAATTATGAAACGTTTTACAACTCCTTTATCGCAAAAGACAATCTATTTTCTTGGATTTTAAAATCTTATCCTGAAAGAAAAAAACAGTTTAATGAATGGAGAAACGGTGAGTTTGGCACCAAGAATTGGGTGGTTTTAAAAACTCCTCCTAAAATAGAGGTAGTGTTTGAAAGCATTCAGCAAAGACTTTAAGTTGAAACATCTTGTAATTGGTTTTCCTTTCTTTTGCTTAGTCCAAAAGAAACAAAAGACAAGCCAAATCGATCGCTCCAAGCAAAAGCCTGCGCAAGCTGCCGCGATTTGGCGAGCCAACGCTTCTTATGTTAGCGTTTGATTCAAAAAGGCATTTTCAGTATTGGGTTCAATGGATGTTGAATTAATATCTAAGAACTTTGAAAATGGATGTTATAAAAGCAGCAGAACGTTAGTTGATAAAATAAAAAAGCAGTCCTCCAAAGCGGAAAACTGCTCGTACTTTATCATAAGGCTAAAATCTATTGCAAAATAATATCGAAATCTACCAGCTCGATAAACACACTTACTCTGTCTTCCAGTTCTTGACGGGTAACGGTTTTTAATCGTTCCGGACCAAATTTTTCAACACAGAAAGAGGCCATTGCCGAACCATAAATCACCGCTCTTTTCATATTCTCAAAAGAAAGATCTTTTGTTTTGGCCAAATATCCCATAAAACCTCCGGCAAATGTATCACCGGCTCCTGTTGGATCGAATACATCTTCTAATGGCAAGGCCGGTGCAAAAAACACTCTGTTGCCATGGAATAATAATGCGCCGTTTTCGCCTTTTTTAATGATCAGGTATTTCGGTCCCATCGCTCTGATCTTGGCTGCTGCTTTCACCAAAGAATGCTCTCCTGACAATTGACGGGCTTCAGCATCATTGATGGTTAAAAGATCGATCATGCCGATGACCTTATGAAGCGGTTCAGGCGTATTGTCCATCCAAAAATTCATGGTATCCAAAGCAATCAACTTCGGACGCTTATTCATTTGCTCAATAACTTTGATCTGAAGGGTAGGATCGATGTTTCCTAATATCAAAAAATCGCTGTTCTTAAAATGATCGGGTAAAACAGGGTTGAACTCTAATAAAACATTTAAGTCGGTAGCTAATGTATCCCGACTGTTCATATCCATATGGTATTTACCTGACCAAAAGAATGATTTTTTACCTTCTTT
>JAGQYH010000008.1 GCA_020436175.1 Bacteroidota bacterium | reverse complement strand
ATTGACGCATGATTTTATCCGATGGTATGGTGTGTTGTTATTTGTATTGACGTTTATTTTGGGAAAAGCTTTGTACGACAAGGATGTTAGTGCTTTGAAAACCGTATTGTTAGGATATGGTATCGGTGATTTGATGCAAATAGTGGTGACTGTTTTATTGGCTCAGCACATTGGCGGTTGGAATTTCGGTTTGATCTTTACCGTATTTATTTCTGTATTGTTGGTGAGTTGCAGAATGTTGGTTATTCAGAAGCCGGAGCGATTGGGGTTTTGATTTAAATGGAGGCTGTCTATCCTTTAAGCTCCCAAAGCTTTCTTGTTGTAAAACTTCGGTTTAAGGAAGCTTTTCTTTCTCATGACCAAAACACCTAAAAGAGCCTCTTTAAAAATTCCGGAAGACATTTTCGAAACGCCTTCTACTCTGTCAATAAAAGTAATAGGCACTTCTTTAATTTTGAACTTAGCTTTAGCTACGGCAAATTTCATCTCAATTTGAAAAGCGTACCCCACAAATTGAATTTTGGAAAGATCAAGGGTTTGCAAAACATTTCTGGTATAGCAAACAAAACCGGCTGTAGTATCTTTCACCATCATCCAAGTGATGAACCTTACATAAACTGAAGCGAAATAGGAAAGCAATACTCTGTCCCAAGGCCAATTCTCAACATTGCCGCCTTTTACATATCTGGAGCCTACTGACATATCTGCTCCTTTTTCACAAGCCTTCACCAATCGCAAAAGATCTTGTGGATTGTGAGAGAAATCGGCATCCATTTCACAAATATATTGGTAGTGTCGTTCCAAAGCCCACTCAAAACCTCTGATATAAGCAGTTCCCAGTCCTAGTTTACCTTGTCGTTCTACAATGTGTAATCGTTCATTGGAAGAAGGAATTTTTGATTTTACAATATCAGCAGTTCCATCGGGCGAACCATCATCTACAATTAAAATGTCAAATCTTGGAGTAAGATCAAGAACAGTATCGATCATTTTTGATATGTTCTCTTTTTCGTTATAAGTAGGTATAATTACTAAACAGTCTCTCACAATTGGACTTGGTTGTTTTACAAATATGATAAATATTTATACTAAAAGCACTTTGATGATCATTATAATAACTACTTCTTAATAAATTTGTTTGACCAAGAATTTATGTCAAATCCGGCAAAATTACCGGAACTCATAAAAGCAAAAACAATATTTTCATTGGGTTGCTGCTCCACTAACCGTTCTAAGTCGGTTTTAGTTCTTATAACAGGGAGTGTAATATCGTTAAAAGCACTCTGGATCAATTCATTTTTAATGTCCGATTTACCCTTGATCTTTAAAGCATGTTCATCCAAGAATACAGCCTTGACATCAGCCGGTGCTAAACTGTCAGCATAAAATGGTAGAAAGTCTTCTTGCAAGCTACTATAGGTGTGCAATTCAAATACTGCCACGATCTTATAATCGGGATACTTGCTTCGAAGAGCTTTTAAACTGGCGGTTAACTTAGAAGGGGCATGGGCAAAGTCTCTGTAAATGAATACATTTTGATGAAAATCCTGATAAACAACTTCCAAGCGTTTTGCGGACCCTTCAAATGACTCCAACATTTTTAAACTTGTCGCGAATGAAACTCCTAATTGCTTACAAGCCAACAATGCTGCATTCAAATTCTCCATATTATGATCGCCAAAAAGTTGGATGTTATAAGTTTCACCCGCCAATTTAACTTTCGTAAAAGCATCAGAATAGGTGGCATGAATAGCTTCATATGGGATTAACTTGCATTCAACATCTTTTATGAGTGATGGTATTTCAATGTCGTTTTTGTAATAGATCAACGTGCCTTCTTTGTCAATCGATTGGATGAATAATTCGAATGTTTGTAAATATTGTTCAAAACTTGGGAATACATTGATGTGATCCCACGCAATACCACTGATGATGGCGATATGAGGATGGTAATGCAAAAATTTTGAGCTACTGTCGATAGGGGAAGACAAGTATTCATCACCCTCAAGTACAATTATCGGCGCATCAGAAATTTTCACCATGGTATCAAATCCTTTGATCTGTGAACCAACGAGATAATCAAATTGGATGTCGCATGATCTTAAAATATGCATGATCATGGAGGTAATGGTGGTTTTGCCATGGCTGCCGGCTACCACCAAACGTTTCTTATTTTTCGATCGTTCGTAGATGAATTCGGGGAACGAATAGATTTTTAAACCCAATTGTTGTGCTTTGATCAACTCAGGGTTATCAGCTTTGGCATGCATTCCCAAAATTACGCCATCCAATCCGGGATGAATATTCGCTTCCAACCAACCCATTTGAGCCGGAAGCAAACCGTTTTGTTTTAAGTTGGATTGTGCAGGGTCAAAAATGACATCATCTGAACCGGTAATGGTATCTCCTTGTTGGTGAAGATAAATGGCCAGTTGGTGCATAACTGCTCCGCCAATGGCAATAAAATGAAAACTTTGGCTCATTCAAAATAATTTTATTTCTACCTTTGCGTTAGTGAAGCGGTAGAATCGCAATTAATACAAATTAAAAACCCGTAAAACTAAATAAAAAATGAAGAGATTTAAGAAAACTATTGCTTTGGCTGCAGCCGTTTTTTTGTTATCATCCGGCTTAAGTTCTTGCCAAAGACAAGGTTGTCCAAGTAATTTTTCACTCACAGATGTTGCTCATGAGTTGGTTCAGAAAATCATCCACTAAAACAGCATTTGATTGGCAGGAATTGACTTCAGAGGAACAGTTCCTGAATTTACTGGAACAGCAGAATCAGTTTGCCGTTTTCAAGCATAGTACCAGATGTTCCATCAGTTCCATGGCCAAAAATCGCCTGGAGAATAATTGGGATATTGATGATTCCACTCCGATCTATTATTTGGACCTCATACGATACCGCAACATTTCCAATTTAATTGCCGATAAGTTAAATGTTGAACACCAATCGCCACAACTTATTTTAATTAGAAACGGTGAGGCGATTTACAACGCCTCTCATAATGGTATTGATGTAGAAGCATTAAAGAAAGTGATCTAGTACATTTTATAATTGGCGATATCACCATTACTACACCCAATCGAATTTTATTACCTGATTAATGTTAGCGGATAGACTTTTGGCTACCGGACAATTAATAGCGGCATTTTTTAGAATGGTTTTTGCTTTCTCATCGTCCTTCACGCCTTTAACTTCTAATTGAATTTGAATTTCTCCAATGGCTCTCGGGTTGGAGGTCATAATTTTGGTTACCGTAGCATGGCTTCCGGTTATATCCCAATCGTGTTCGTTGGCTTTAATACCCATAATAGTAATCATACAAGATGCCAAAGCAGTAGCCACCGTATCCGAAGGAGAAAAAGCCTGTCCTTTTCCTTGGTTGTCTGTGGGAGCATCACTGATGAGTTCACTGTTGGATTTCAAATGAACGGATAACGTTCTTAATTCGCCTAAATACTTTACTTTTGAAGTAGCCATATTAACATAATAAAGAGATATCTTGGTTTTAGATATCGTTTTTGGTGAATAAATAAACTAATTTACATTTATTTGCGTATTAAGGTATATTGATTTAGTAGGTACAATTAAAGTGAAAAGAAGCCTTCATATAAAAGTGGTCTTACTGATTTTGGCTAGCCTTTTTTCAGGTGCTATTTATGCCCAGGAAGAAGAAGCACCGGAAGAGAATAAACGAGAAGTAATTCGTACTTATCGGGAGAATATTGGTGTTACTTATGACAAATCGTGGGCATTTACCTTTAAGTATCGGACAGATGGATGGCAGATCGGAGCAGATTATAATAAAACCATCAATTATTTTAAAAGCAGTGTGTTTCAGTTTGATATTGGGGAGTTAAAACACTTTAAGCAAACTCGACAAAGCAAAGATCCGTCCGGAGGAATATTTGGATTTAACGGCATTCGGCCATTTGTATATGGCAAACAAAACAGTTTTTATGTAGCGCACGCCAATTACGGAAGACGACATCTGTTGGCGGAAAGAGCCAGGAAGAATGGTGTCATGGTTCAATTTCAATATACCGGAGGAATTTCATTGGGTATCTTAAAAGGATATTATTTAGATATCATTCCATTGCAAGATGACGGTTCTGTTGATCTTGACAGACCGCCGGTCGAAACTGGGTATGTAGAAGGAAGTGATAACGGGTTTACTAACTTTAACAGAATTGTCGGATATTCCGGTTTTGCCAAAGGTTTTGGTGATTTGGGATTTCAACCCGGCTTGAATGCCAATATTTCCTTTCAGTTCGATTGGTCCAATCAAGATAGTTTTATTAAAGCTTTGGAAGGTGGTTTTCATGCCGATGTTTACTTTTGGAATGTGCCCATTATGGTTTCCAATAACAGATTTTATTTTATGAGTGTTTATGTTGGAATATTGTTGGGAAAAAAGAAGAATTAATGATCGAATTACCGGTAGTAGAAAATAAGGCAGACAGACCAAGAAAACCAAAGTGGTTAAGGGTTAAGTTGCCTGTTGGGGAGAATTACAAGCATGTAAGAAGTTTGGTGAACGACTATAAACTACACACCATTTGTGAAAGTGGGAATTGTCCGAATATGGGAGAATGTTGGGGTGCCGGTACGGCTACTTTTATGATTCTTGGAAACGTATGTACGCGATCATGTTCATTTTGTGCAGTGGCAACGGGCAGACCTAAAGAGTTGGATACAGATGAGCCACAAAGAGTGGCAGAAGCGGTGCGGTTAATGGAGGTGAAACACGCAGTGATTACTTCAGTGAACAGAGATGAGTTAAAAGACAGAGGTGCTCAAATCTGGCACGATACAGTGAAATTGATCAAAGAGCAATGTCCTGAAACAACCATAGAAACCTTGATTCCCGATGTAAAAGGCAATTGGGAGGCATTAGAACTAATGATCAATGCAGGGCAAGAGGTAGTTTCTCATAATATGGAAACCGTGAAGAGACTGTATAGAAAAGTAAGGCCTCAAGCTAAATATGAAAGAAGTTTGGAGCAATTGAAACGCATCAAAGATTACGGGGTTCGTTCTAAGTCGGGAATAATGTTGGGTTTAGGAGAAACGGACGAGGAAGTTTATGAGATCATGGACGATTTAGTGGCCAATGGTCTGGATGTATTGACACTTGGACAATATTTGCAGCCCACCAAAATGCATTTAGCCGTGGCGGAATATGTTCATCCTGATAAGTTCGCACACTTTAAGGAAGTGGGCTTGTCGAAAGGTATTGAATATGTAGAGAGCGGGCCGCTGGTGAGGAGTTCTTATCATGCAGAAAGACATGTTTAGCATACTTGTTTAAACCAAAAAAATAGCTCGATTTTACTTTTTGATTTCTTTTCTGGCTTTTACAAAAGCGGCTCTTGATAACGGTTCATAAATATCTTTTTCTCCCAATTTAACCGTACTGGAATCAGCACTTTTTCTGTGAGAATAGCTGGCCATCTTACCGGTTCGCATACAAACAGCATGTACTTTTGTAACATATTCAGCAATGGCCATCAAATGAGGCATTGGGCCAAAGGGCTTTCCGGTAAAGTCCATATCTAATCCTGCAATAATCACTCTTGTTCCTCTGTTAGCCAATTCATTACATACTTCCGGTAAGTTGTTGTCAAAGAATTGAGCTTCGTCAATACCAACCACCTGAACATCTGAGGCTAATAATAAGATGTTATGGGAACTTTCTACCGGCGTTGAAGGAATGTAATTTTCGTCATGAGAAACAATATGTTCTTCATGATAACGTGTATCAATGATAGGCTTAAAGATCTCCGTTTTTAAATTGGCAAATTTGGCCCGTTTTAATCTACGGATCAGTTCTTCCGTTTTACCGGAAAACATACTGCCACAGATCACTTCTATCCAGCCGGTTTCATAGTCATTTAGCTGAGGCTCAAGGAACATAATGTTATTTTTTTAAAATATTGACTCTAAATGTCCAATAAATTTATTTCAAATTCAAGGCTATCCATATCTTTATCAATAATATTATTAAAACACTCACAACCATGAACTCCTTAGAATGTCTGAAGAAAATTGAAGATCATCTAGAAAAAATACATCAAATCAATAAGGAAATATCAGCATCCGGTCAGCTTTCTGTTTTGGAATCCGATTTGGTGAAGGAGCATCTAAGAAGACTTTATGAATTGTATAATGAACTGACTGGCCAGGGAGCACAATCAACTCATTCCTTTGCTGAAACGGATACAGAAGCTAGTGCTGAACCCTTTGTCGCCGAAACAAAACCGACGGAATTAATTGAAAACGAAGTATTGAAATCTTTATCTCCGGAGATGGACAACAAGGAAGAAGCAGCAGTAATCCTCCAATCCAAATTGGAAGACATTCCGGAGCCCAACATTGAAAAAGAAGTAAGTACAGAAGATTCAACCATCAGTTTGTTCGAAAAGTATGAGGATCAACCGGAGAAAAAGCAAGAACAATCCACTAGTAAAACTTCAAAGCCAATCAAACAGTTGATTGGGTTAAATGATAAATTTACATTCATCAAAGTTTTGTTTGGAAACAGTGTCGCCAAATATGATGAAGTGATCGCCAAGGTGGATGCTATGAATTCTAAAAAGGAGGCATTGCAATTTTTTGAATCTGATGTTTGGAAGGATAAAGAATTTGAAGAGAAGGAAGAATTGGTCGAACGGGTGGAGGCTATTTTGGATGCAAAGTTCAATTAAGGGAATCTTTAATAATTTCTTCCACAATCTTTTGAGCGATAGAGGAATGTTCTTCTATATATTTAGCCAATTGAGTTTTTAAAGTATTTATCTTTTCATCGGCCAATACCCAATCATTCATTAGGGAATTGAACTCAGCCTGATTAGAGAAGGTAAAAACCAATTGCTTTTCCAAAAGATCAACTGCTTCTTCAAATTTTTTGAAATTAGGACCGAAAAAGGTGGGTATTTTAAATGTAACAGCTTCTAAAATGTTATGAATTCCTTTGCCAAAACCACCGCCTACAATAGCCAAATCTGCATATTGATAAGCCTGTTTGAGTAAACCGATCTCATCAAGTATTAATATTCGGTGGTTGGTTGGAGTGGTATATTGAGAGTATAAAACACTGTTCTCAAATTGGGTTTGTAAACTCCTGATTCTAGCAGAAGAAATATCATGTGGTGCAATGATAACTTTGAGCGAAGTATCTTTGAGCGAATGTAGCCAAGTTTTGATAAATGCCTCTTCTTTAGGCCAGGAACTTCCCAGAATGATGGTAAAATGATTTTTAGTAAAAGCATCTAATTTTTTAAGTTCAATAAGTGAATATGATTGGAATGCACTTTCAAATTTAGTATTGCCGTTTATTTTAGATATCGAGAGGTCATTGGACAATTTCTTATCGGGTAAAGATGTCCAATATGTTTTAGTGAACAGTTGCAAGCATTGCCGATTAAAATACTTTAACAAATAGTGATTCCCCGAAAGAACGGTAGGAGAAGTATTCACCAAATAAGTTGGGATGTTTTTTTGGCGTAGAGCATAGAGGTAATTATACCAAAATTCCTTATAAACAAAGATGGCTATTTTCGGGTTGAGTTTTTGTATTAATGTGCTGGCGTTTTTCTTACTATCGGCAGGAAGCAGAATGACTTGGTCAATCTGATTAGTTGATTTATGAAAATGGTATCCGGAAGGAGAAAAAAACGACACTACGACCCAACAGTTCATTTGCTTTTTCAATATCTCAGCTATGGGTATGGCTTGATTTCCTTCTCCGGCCGAGGCGGCATGAATCCAAACAACTCTATGGTCAGGAGGCGATTTTATCTCAAGCTTCCTAAGTTCCAATAATGCCTTTGCCTTGATATTACCCGTTTTAGCAGCTATAAAAACAGCCCAATGATAAAGCCTTAATATGAATTGGTATAAAATCAATGATAAATCCTTCAACAAAACTAAAGTAATTGAAAATCAAATATATAGCATATACAATTTTAACATATAGTCATAATAATTTATAACTATGATTATTAACACTTCTGCTTTATCTTTGCGTGCTAATGAAATAAAAATTAGTGAGTAGTAAAGTTGAGTTTTCAGAATACTTAGATAAAAGGAAGCAAATTGGTGTAGTTGGATTAGGATATGTTGGATTGCCTATTGCATTAGAACTAGCAAAGAAATTTAAGGTAGTTGGATTTGATATCAGTGCTAAGCGAGTGGCAATGATGAAAAATGGTATCGATCCCAGTAAAGAATTAAATAAAGAAGCATTTGAAGGAGCGGATATATTGTTTACGGATAATATTGATGATCTTGCCCAAGCCAGTTTCTATATTGTTGCTGTACCTACTCCTGTAGATGAGCATAAAGTGCCTGATCTTACCCCGGTCTTGAAGGCAAGTGAAACCATGGGGAAAGTAATTAGTAAAGGAGATTATGTTGTATTTGAATCAACAGTATATCCGGGCTGTACAGAAGATGATTGTGTTCCTGTTATTGAAAGACTTTCAGGTTTAAAAGCTGTCGAAGATTTTAAAATTGGTTATTCACCGGAAAGAATCAATCCCGGAGATACACAACATACCTTAACCAAAGTTATCAAGATTGTGTCAGGATGTGATGAAGAGTCTTTAGATTTAATTTCTGAAATTTATGGATCGATCATAGAACCCGGAGTATATAAAGCGAAATCTATCAAAGTGGCCGAAGCTGCTAAGGTGATAGAGAATACTCAGAGGGATTTGAATATTGCATTGATGAATGAGTTGTCTCAAATATTTGATAGAGTAGGAATAAACACTTATGATGTATTGGAGGCAGCTGGTACCAAGTGGAATTTTCTTAAATTCTATCCCGGACTGGTGGGAGGACATTGCATTGGAGTTGACCCTTACTATCTTACTTATAAGGCTTTAGAATTGGGTTATGACCCGCAGATTATACTTAGTGGCAGAAGGATCAATGATGGTATGACCGCTTACATTGCAAAAAAGATCGTTCAATTTTTATTAACTCACAATAAGAATATAAAGGATTGTAAAGCATTAATAATGGGGGCAACCTTTAAGGAAGATGTGTCAGATATAAGAAATTCAAAAGTAATTGATTTGTATAAGGAACTAATGGATTACTCTTTAAGTGTAGATTTGGTAGATCCTCATGCAGAAAAAGAAGAAGTATTGCATGAATACGGCATTCAACTGTGCGAAAAAGTCACTAAGTCATACGATGTTATCATAGTGGCTGTAAATCATGCAGAGTATAGAGATTTGACTGAAGAGTATTTCACCAAAATCGCTAAAAAAGATGGAGTGTTGATTGATGTAAAGAATATTTATAGAGGAAAGATCAATAATCTTATCTATTGGAGTTTATAATTAGGATGAAATGAAGAAGAAAATTTTAATAACAGGTGGTGCGGGTTTCATAGGATCCCATGTAGTAAGAAGATTTATAAAGAAATACCCGGATTATTTGATATATAATCTTGATAAGCTTACTTATGCAGGGAATCTGCATAATCTGGATGATGTTTCTGATGCCGAAAATTACCAATTTATCAAAGGAGATATTGTAGATGCACCATTTATCAATCAACTTTTTAATGAATATCAATTTGACGGAGTCATTCACTTGGCGGCAGAGTCACATGTAGATCGATCCATTACCAATCCATTGGAGTTTATCATGACAAATGTGGTTGGAACGGTGAATTTATTGAATGCCAGTAAAACCATTTGGAAGGATTCATTTCAAGGGAAATTATTCTATCATGTTTCAACTGATGAGGTGTATGGAAGTTTAGGAGAAATGGGTCTTTTTACAGAAACCACTTCCTATGATCCTCAATCTCCGTATTCTGCTTCAAAAGCCAGCTCCGATCATTTTGTTCGGGCATACAATAATACCTATGGAATACCGGTTGTAATTTCCAATTGTTCTAATAATTACGGCGCGAATCAGTTTCCTGAGAAGTTGATCCCTTTGTTTATCAATAATATAAAGGAGAATAGAAGTTTGCCGGTTTATGGAGACGGAAAATACACCAGAGACTGGCTATGGGTAGAAGATCATGCGGCTGCAATAGATCAGATTTATCATGAAGGCGAGGTAGGTGAAACCTATAATATTGGTGGTGTAAATGAATGGCAAAACATAGATTTGATAAAATTGTTGTGCCAAATAATGGATAAGAAATTAGGTAGAGATGAAGGCACTTCTGTTCAATTGATAGAATACATTAAAGATCGGCCCGGTCATGACAGAAGATATGCCATTGATGCTTCCAAAATAGAAAGAGAATTGGGATGGAAACCTTCCTTAAAGTTTGAGGAAGGCTTGGAGAAAACTATTGATTGGTATTTAGATAATGAAGAATGGTTATCAAACATTACAAGTGGAGATTATAAGAATTATTATAATGATCAATATGGTAAAGGCGCTCATGTATAAGGAAAACAAAATCATAAAATTTATTTTTGTCCTGATCATAGTAGTATGTAACTGTACTATTGTGTTTTCTCAGAATAATGTTAAGGTAGATACATTAAAGCCAACTTCTTCAGAGATTATTAAAGCGGTTGAAGATACAATCGGGATAAAGATAGATGATCTAACGCCGAGTGAAATTGAACGATTGAAAGCTCGAGCCTTGGAGCTTCAAGGTGTTTCAGTACAAGATAGATTAAAGGCACAATCAGGAAATGGTGGCAATGAGCAAAGCAACCAGCAAAGTAACAAGCAACTTATTGATGAAGTTAAGGAAGCAACTGAAAAAGTAGAAAAATTAGTTGAAACTGCTTCTGAAGAATTAAGAGAGGATGCTCCTGATGTAGACGTATTTGGATTTAATTATATACAAGAAAGAGAAGTAAAACTGTTTAATAGTGCCTTGGATGTTAAACCTCCCGATAATTACATCATTGGTCCCGGCGACGAGATTAATGTTAATATATGGGGTTATTCAGATTATAATGAAGTGTTTACAGTTGAAAAGGAAGGATACATTCAACCCAGACAAGTTGGAAGGGTTTATGTAAAGGGGCTAAGAGTTGATGAAGCTAAAAAGGTTTTACTTAGTAAATTTGATCGTGTTTATGATCTTGGTAACTCGAAGTTTGATATCAGTATCAATTATTCAAGGGTAATCACCGTTAACATAGTAGGAGAAGTAATTAACCCAGGTTCCTATACATTGCCGGCGATTAACTCTGCCTTTAATATTTTGGCCTATATTGGAGGGCCTTCACCCATAGGATCATTGAGAAATATTCAAATAAAGAGAGATGGTGAAATTATTGATCGCTTTGATCTTTATAGGTTTTTGTTTCATCCGGAACGCCAACAGGATATATTTCTTCAGAATAACGATTATCTGTTTGTACCATTGGCTCAAAAAATTGTTGAGATTGCAGGAGATGTAAAACGACCGGGAAAGTATGAACTACTCCAAACAGAAACATTTGAAGATTTGCTTGATTATGCTGCAGGGTATACCCCAACTTCATACACCAAATCAATACAAGTAAAGCGTTATCAGAATAATTCTGTTTATATTTTTGATGTGGATTTAGATAGTGTACGGCAAGCAGGAGGATCTATTGTTTTAGAGAATGGAGATATTGTAAGGGTGCGTAAAATTCCGGAAATTATTGACAATTACATTGATATCAGTGGCCCATTACTTCAACCGGGACGATATCAGTTCAAAGAGAATTTGTATTTATCTCAATTTATAAAGAGCATTGGAGGATTTAAGGAAGAAGTTTACTTAGAAGAAGCTTATATAACGCGGACCAGAGATGATTTTACAAGATATACTCTCAAAATAAACCTTGGAGAAGTTTTGGCTAATCCAAAAGGTGAAAAGGACATTCTTCTGGCCAAAAGAGATGAAATTGAGATTTTTAGCAAAACTTATTTTTATGATCCTTTTACAGTAGCCATAATGGGAGCCGTAAGGAACCCAAGAACTTTCAAATTGCAAGAAGGTATGTCTCTGCGAGATTTGATTTTATTGGCAGGGGGGTTAGAAAAATATGCTTATCTAGAAAGAGGCTATATTACAAGAGTTAATAAAGGTGACAAATCAATAAGCTATTTGTCATTTCCTATTGATACATCAAACAATATGTCAAGTTTGGATAATTATCTTATCCAAGGAAATGATCAGGTTAGAATTCTTTCAAATTTGGATTTTATTCAAGATGGTAGGTTATCCATTAAAGGGGCTGTAAAGAATCCCGGAACATATGAGTTATGGGAGGAGATCACATTCAAGGATCTAATATTAATAGCAGGAGGTTTAAGAGAATCTGCTTTTCTAAAAAGGGCATACATATTTAGAGAAAATGGTGATCAAAGTGAAGAAATAATTCCTGTATTTCTAGATACTACAAATAATTTAGCAGCATTGGATGAAATTCCGCTAAGGAGAAATGATAGAATTGAAATTTTTACTTTGGATAATTACAAGAGTAGTTTTCCATTTGAAATAAATGGACTCGTAAAGGATCCCGGAATTTTCATTTATAAGGATAATTTATCACTGGCAGATGCGATTACTTTGGGTGGGGGGTTAAAATTTGGTGCTTCTAATCATAGGATTGAAATTGCGAGGGTTTCAAATTTTGAGGAATCTGTTGCATTGGATGTCCCAATCGAGATAGAAATATTATATGTAGATATTAGTGCAGATCCAATTGGAGATCCAATGGCCAATACATTTGAAATTCAACCATTTGATCAAATCTTTATAAGAAAAACACCGGGATTTGAATTTCAAGAGAAAATATATTTAGCAGGGGAGGTTAAATATCCGGGATTTTACGCACTAAAAAGTAAAGATGAAAAGTTAGCCTCAATTATTGAAAGAGCTGGCGGTATTACTCAATATGCTTTTCTAGATGGGGCGAAAATGATTAGAGAAGATCGGGACTTGGGTAAGGTGTTTCTTAATTTGGAAAGGGCTTTAAGAAGACCCAATTCAAAATATAATTATATTTTGAAAGAAGGAGATTATATTAATGTTCCGCGAATACAAGAATTGGTGACAGTTTCAGGAACTTTGGCTTATCCTTTTATTGATACCGATTCTACCATTAGCGGCGCTTTTACATCTGGAAAAAGAGCCAAATATTATATCAAAAATTACGGTACAGGATTCACCAAAAACTCTTTTAAGAAATTAACCTATGTTGAGTATGCCAATGGTCAGGTGAAGAAAACTAAAAGGTTTTTCGGTGCTAAAATTTACCCTAAAGTAGAACAAGGCGCCACTGTGCATGTGCCTTACAAAGCACCTAAAGAAAAAAGAGAGAAACTGCCACGTGATGAACGAAGAAGTCCGCTTTTAATTTTGGAATCATTTATGGCTACAGCCACTTCAGGATTAACTTTGTATTTACTGTTGGATAGAGCTTTGCAATAGAACAAATGGATAGACAAGAAGGGCATATACATATTGATCCAAAATTGAAAGATGGTATTAAAGTTGCCAAAGATGTTCTTTCGCATGTAGCAAGTTACTGGTATTTATTGCTGGTTTTTTTGGTATTGGCTGTAGTTATTGGAAGAATTCTGAAAAAACAACCAGAAGTCAGTTATACTGCAGCATTAACATTTACAATTAATCAAACAGTTGCTGCAAATAATAATAATAATGAATCGTCTGATGTAGCTAGGTTAATAACGGATTTTGGATTAAATGGAGGAGGTGACAGACAAGGTGTAAATGCAAGTAGATTAATCGAACTATCTAAATCTAATGCTGTACTTACCGAAGTTTTGTTCAGAAAATATTCCATCAATGGAGATTCTAATTATCTAGCCAATCATTATAGGAATATACATTTTGACAATGTAAGTGATTCATCTTACTTTAAAAATTTTATTTCAATTGACTCACTAAGTAGAGGACAAAATGCGGTTTTGAATGGAATAATTAGTAATATCAAACGAGATCATATCTTTTTTACCGTTTCACCTTCGCAAATATTTAGGTTAACTGCCAAAAGCTCGGATGAGCAGTTTAGTAAAATGCTAGCTGAAGGGTTTTATCAAGCCTTAAGTGAATTGTATGTGAAAGGTGCAGTTGCCAAGGCCAAGGCTACTTACGATTTTGCTGAAAATAGACTTCAAGTAGCCACTGACCAAATGTTGTCTTCTGAACGCAATTTGGCTGCGTGGCAGGATAGAAATCAAGGATTGATCAAAAGAAGTGCGCATTTAACTGAAATTGAACTTCAACGTAAAGTAGAAATTTACAACGGGGTGTATTATGAAGCACTTAAGAGTTATGAATCTGCTAAGATTAATTTGGAGAATCAAAGACCGATATTTCAAATGATCGATCCACCTAGATATCCATTGGATAGAGAGATTGATAATAAAAGTAATGTGACACTATTTGCTATTATTGGCGCTATTGCATTTTTTCTCTTTATCACCATTTCACTTTACTTTTACCGGCAATACGGGTATCTCCTAAAAGAATTGTTTGAAGAATGAAAATAACTGAAACAAGATTTTCTGATTTATATGTGCTTGAACCAAAGGTGTTTGGAGATAGTCGTGGCTTTTTTTATGAAAGTTACAATGCCAAATATCTTCAGGAAGCAGGACTCAATTATAAATTTGTACAAGACAATCATTCAAAATCTTCATTTGGGGTATTAAGAGGCTTGCATTATCAATTGGGGCAACATGCGCAGACTAAATTAGTGAGAGTAATTCAGGGTG
Source organism: Bacteroidota bacterium (assembly GCA_020436175.1). Classification (GTDB taxonomy): domain Bacteria; phylum Bacteroidota; class Bacteroidia; order Chitinophagales; family JADIYW01; genus JAGQYH01. The sequence continues at coordinate 9,297 of JAGQYH010000008.1, read as the reverse complement.
CCGTAATTGATGTTGTAGTTGACTTAAGAAAGGGATCTCCTACTTATTTACAACATTTTTCAATTGAGCTGTCCGCTGAAAATAATAAGCAATTGTTGGTGCCCAAAGGTTTTGCTCATGGTTTTGTAGTATTAAGTGATACCGCAGAGTTTTTATACAAATGCGACCAATTTTATAATAAGGAATCAGAAGGAGGTATTCACTATGCTGATAGCACATTGAATATTGATTGGGGATTGAAAAGAGAGGAATATATTGTGAGTGATAAGGATCAAAACAATCCTTCTTTAGATAAGGCCATATTTGATTATCCGTTTGAAAATTTCACAGAATCCAGTTTATATGCAACATAAAATAAATATTCAAGAAGTAATTGAAATTGCTATTGCAGCAGGTAAGGCAACTTTGGAAATTTATAACCAAGATTTTGAAGTCATACAAAAGGCGGATAACTCTCCTTTAACTATGGCAGATCAAAGATCAAATACAGTAATTATTGATGGGCTAAAGCAACTTTCTGTTGGAAACAACTTGCCGATCATTTCGGAAGAAACAAAGCTTTTACCTTTTAATGAAAGAAAAGATTGGGAATACTTTTGGTTGATTGATCCATTGGATGGCACTAAGGAATTTATCAAGAAGAATGGTGAGTTCACCATCAATATTGCTTTGGTTGAGAACAACACTCCGGTTTTAGGGGTTATCTATGTTCCTGTAAAGGACATTACCTATTATGCGATAGAAGGAGAGGGAGCTTATATGATAGAAGGGGATAATGAACCTAAACTATTGAAATTAAGAGAGTTGAAAAGCAAGGATAATTTATTGATCGTTGCGAGTCGCTCCCATAACTCACCGGAAGTGGAGGCCTATGTTGCAGAAAAGAAAAAGGAATTTGACCATGTAGATTATGTGGCCGCCGGCAGTTCCCTAAAATTTTGTTTGTTAGCCGAAGGTAAAGCGGATGTTTATCCCAGATTGGCACCAACAATGGAATGGGATACCGGTGCGGGTCATATTATTGCTAAAGAAGCCGGTGCGGAAGTATTGGTGTATGGTGAAAATTATGAGCTGCAATACAATAAAGAGAATCTGTTGAATCCTCATTTTATTGTGAAAGGAAGTCAGCTGAGCTAGTCGTATACCTCTTTTTTGGCTGCTTTTAACGTATTTAATAGAAGCGAAGTCACCGTCATAGGTCCTACACCACCCGGAACAGGCGTTATATAACTGCTTTTTGGAGCAACATCATCAAAATTTACATCACCTTTAATGACATAACCTCTTTTAGCTGTAGCATCCGGTACTCTTGAAATACCTACATCAATTACCACAGCACCTTGTTTAACCATGTCTGCTGTCACAAATTCAGGAATGCCTAGCGCTGCAATAATAATGTCGGCTTCTCTTAATTCGTTTGCTATATCTTTGGTTCTGCTATGGCAAAGCGTCACTGTGCAATTTCCGGGATATGCTTTTCTTGCCAGAAGAATACTAATAGGCATACCAACTATATTACTTCTACCTAAAACCACACATTTCTTGCCTGAAGTTTCAATATCATAGCGTTCCAATAATTGTAATATTCCAAATGGCGTTGCCGGTAAATACGAAGGAATATTTTGTACCATTCGCCCTACATTGATGGGGTGAAATCCGTCTACATCTTTTTTATGATCGATGGCTAAAGTTATTTTCTGTTCATTGATATGTTTTGGGAGAGGCAATTGACAAATGAAACCATCAATATCATCATTGGCATTCAACTTTTCTATTTCCTCTAATAAGGCTTCTTCAGAGATATCATCCGGCAGTCTGATGAGGGTAGATTTGAAACCGGCTTTTTCACAAGATCTAACTTTGCTGGCTACATAAGTTTCACTGGCGCCATTATTACCTACTAATATGGCTGCTAAATGAGGAGCTTTTTGTCCGGCATTAACCATCTTGCTTACTTCTTCGGCAATTTCTTCTTTAATGGTATTGGATACGGCTTTGCCATCTAATAATCTCATAATAATTGATTAAAATTTAAACCCAAATTTAGGCTTAATTGCCTTTAGGATTAACAATAGAATAGTATATTGTACGCACAAAAATTAGTGATGTGAATAATTCAAAGCCTTATGTAATTGGTGTTTCGGGCGGAAGCGGCTCCGGCAAAACTACTTTCGTTAAGTTATTGAAAGAGCAATTTACAGATGAGGAGATGTGTGTATTCAGCATGGATGATTATTACAAACCACGTGAAGAACAAGAGTTGGATGAAAACAATGAGAAGAATTTTGACCTGCCAACTTCTATCAACAGAGAATTATACATAGCACATCTTCAAGAATTGATGCAAGGTCATACAGTTGAAAAGCTGGAATATACATTCAATAATCATTTGCATCAACCTAAGGTGAAAACGTTCCATCCGGCTAAGATCATTTTGTTGGAAGGAATCTTTGTTTTCTATTATAAAGAGATCTATGATCTGATGGACCTGAAAATCTATATTGATTCAAAAGAATCCAATAAGGTTATACGAAGAATAAGAAGAGACAGGGAAGAACGCAATTATCCTTTGGAGGATGTTTTATACCGCTATGAAAAACATGTAACTCCTACTTATGAAAATTTTATCAGACCGTATAGATCAAAGGTGGATTTGGTGGTGAACAACGATAAAAATTTCAATGAGGCTTTGAAAATCATTACACAAAGTTTGAAATATCGCGTTAGTCATTAAGCTTTAAAACAGCTAAAAATGCATTTTGAGGGACTTCAATGGTACCGATCTGACGCATTTTCTTCTTTCCTTTTTTCTGTTTTTCCAACAACTTTCGCTTTCTGGTTATATCCCCGCCGTAACATTTAGCTGTCACGTCTTTTCGCATGGCACTAATCGTTTCTCTAGCAATAATCTTCGCGCCAATAGCCGCCTGAATGGCAATCATAAACTGTTGCCTCGGTAAAAGATCTTTCAATTTCTCACACATTTTCTTACCGAAATTATAGGCTTTGTCTCGGTGTATGAGCGAAGAAAAAGCATCGACATTATCGCCGTTCAGTTTAATGTCTAATTTAACGAGGTCGGAAGGTCTGTAATCATCCAATTGATAATCAAAAGAAGCATATCCTTTAGAAATAGATTTTAGAATATCATAGAAGTCAAAAACGATCTCTGCCAAAGGTAATTCAAAGTGGACTTCAATTCGGGTTGTCGTTAGATAAACTTGATTGGTAAGTGTGCCTCTTTTATCTATGCATAGCTTCATTATCGACCCTAAATATTCCGGTTTGGTAATGATTTGGGCCTTAATGTAAGGTTCTTCCACTTTAATCAATCTCCCTGTATCCGGTAAATCAGATGGATTGTTTACGGTATGGACTTCACCATCTGTGGTGTAGGCATAATAGGTTACGTTGGGTACGGTGGTGATCACTGTCATATCAAACTCGCGCTCCAACCTTTCTTGTATGATCTCCAAATGCAACAATCCCAAAAAGCCACAACGAAATCCAAACCCCAAGGCTAAGGAAGTTTCCGGCTCAAACACCAAAGAAGCATCATTCAATTGCAGTTTTTCCAAGGAATCTCTTAAATCTTCGTAATCATCCGAGTCCATAGGATAAATTCCGGCAAACACCATTGGTTTAACATCTTCAAACCCTTTAATGGATTCCTTGCATGGCTTGTTCACTAAAGTGATGGTATCACCTACCTTTATCTCTTTGGATATCTTTACTCCGGTGATCACATACCCTACATCACCGGCCAACATTTCCTTCTTAGGTTCAGGTTTATATCGTAATATTCCTACTTCATCAGCTTCATATTCATTACCGGTATTAAAGAATTTAATCTTATCGCCTTTCTTTATTGTGCCGTTGAATATTCTGAAATAGGCAATTACCCCTCTGAATGGATTAAATACCGAGTCAAAGATCAATGCTTGCAATGGGGCATTCACATCGCCTTTAGGGGCAGGAATGCGTTCCACAATGGCTTCTAAAATTTGCGGAACACCGATGCCGGTCTTACCACTCGCTTCTAAAATACTATCACTATCGCAACCGATTAAATCAACGATTTGGTCCTTCACTTCTTCAATCATGGCACCTTCCATATCCACTTTATTGATCACCGGTATGATCTCCAGATCATTCTCTATGGCCAAGTATAAGTTAGAGATGGTTTGCGCCTGAATCCCCTGAGTAGCATCTACCAAAAGTAATGCCCCTTCACAGGCGGCTAATGAACGCGACACCTCATAGGAAAAATCGACATGTCCCGGTGTGTCAATTAAGTTGAACCTATATTTCTGCCCTTTGGAAACGTATTCCATTTGAATGGCATGACTCTTAATGGTAATTCCTCTTTCTCGTTCAAGATCCATATCATCCAGCGTTTGAGCTTGCATATCTCTTTGAGAAACGGTTTGCGTCGTCTCCAATAATCGATCTGCCAAGGTACTTTTACCATGATCGATATGTGCTATAATACAGAAATTACGAATGTGCTCCATGCCGCAAAAATAATATAATTTCAGCGATAGAGTTATCGATCAAAGTAACCTAATTATCAAATATATAGGGTCAACAAAAAAGCCTGAGTTGCAACAACAACTCAGGCTTCAGTCAAATTTAATTTGAATCCTCTTAGGAGGAAATAAACTTTACATTAGTTAAAATCAGAACAATCAAAATTGTCTAATTGATCTAAATAATCTTGATAATCTTCTTGGCTGATGTAGTCAAGTACATTACATTTATTTACAAAATTATTGAAGGCAGATTTCCAAGCCTCACATTCAGCTTCAGTATCAGTTCCTACATTAAATGTAAAGTTGGATGCAGCAGTTACCCAAGCTTGGGCGGCATCTGAGCACTTTTGTGTACCCACTCCACCTGCACCGTCTCCACCGCAAGATGAAATTCCGAATCCTAATGCTACTACTGCTGTTAACATAAATAGTTTAATCTTTTTCATACTTATTGATTTATATTGTTTATAAGTCTAATGTATGAATACTGCACCAATTTTTAAAATAAAACATAAAAAAACTGCCCCAATTTTTATCGAGACAGCTTTCATTGTAAAGTTTGTTTTCTATTTAGTAAGCATTCCTGTGCAGACAAATGAAAAGTTCCCTTCGTCTGAGGTTCCGGTTACACTGAAGGAATGATCCAGATCGTCTCCATCCAATTCTCCTGAAGTAGATCGAGTAAAAGTTACATTGTTCAATAGGTTGTCATCACCCAGATCCAACACGGTAACTGTTTGCTGATCGCTACCATTAAAATCGGTTCCGCTTATGGTCACTTCATAACCGTCCAATAAGCCTCCGTCCGCTAATTTGATTTTTTTATCACCATCCACTGTATTGGTTATGGTAAGTGTGTATGGCAAATTATCCAAATTGATATCTGATTCCCCTTCAACTTTTAATACACAATCAATGGTACCGGTATAGGTGCCTACAAATTCTGCTTCACTGATGTTATCTGCACTGCAGCTATTGAACATTAATGCCGCTATAAATAGTATTCCAAATAATTTTAAAGTCTTCATAATTTTTCGTTTTTAGTTAAATTGATAAAGCCTAAATAACGAGTAATAGTATGATTAGTGATAACCCTAAAGGAAGTTTGACAGTAATTAAGAATGAAGGTTAAACTATATTAAAACTTGAACCTTACTTGCAATTTAATCTCTGATCTTACATTGTTTTCGATTTCTTCTGTGCCATCACTGATAGATGTGGCATTGGGATAGATCACCTGCGACCATTTCACCCAAAAATCAATATAACGGTGTAGGTCAACTTTTGCTGTCAGATAATATCTGCTGCCACGTCCTGAAAATGCAGGAATTGAAAAAACATAAAGCAAGTCGTTTTCATAGGCATAAATCCTGGAATCGTAGCTGTCAGTTTGGAAGAGCGCATAACGAGCACTGAATGACAATGGTATCTTTTTACATCTGTAGTTTACATCCTGGTAAGCCATAATGCCTTTTGAAAGCGGATTGACGCCATCATTGTACCATGCAAATTCAACACGCGATTTTAATGTCAGCTTACTGGTAGCTTTGTATTCAAAATGGAAACGCAATCCACTTTTGGTGGTAGATACCAGATAATCAATGGCTGTAGCATTATCCGGCGCATTCTCTTGTTTACGCTCATAACGTCCTCTGATATAAAATTTTAGCCAATATTTCGGCTGGTATTCAAATTTCGATAAAATGTCCACCCCATGCGAAGGACCATCAATTCCGAATCGCAGCCATTTGTGCTGATAAATATCTACATAGTTACTCCATTCGGCATATTTGAATGGTGAAAAATACAATCCAACATATAGTCCGTGTTCATTAATGGGTCGGGTAGATTCACTAAATGCATTTCCATACAAAGTATGAAAGTCTTTATCGTAATATCGATGCGCCAAGGTTAGTTTAATATCCAGCGGCAAATTGAAATTGGCACCATTGAGCATGCCCCAACCGCCATTGTCACTAAAGGCCAATTCTCCGAACAGCGACATATTTTTATTCAGGTATTGATAGTCGAGACTGGTATTAAAAAGTTTATTGCCGCTAAATTCAAACTTGTTGTAAGGTTGATCTGACTTAACCAATGGTAAAGATGTTTTAAAATAAGCGGCATTGGCTGCCAGTCTGATCTTTCTGCTGTTATAGGCCACAGATCCTCCACCACTCCACATATCAATAGAGCCTTTGTCTGCCAGTTCACTCTCAGTTCTGTGATAGCCGGATGTTTGAAGGGAAGAAACATTCAACGGAATATCGGTGTCAATATCTTCTTCCTCAAAGAAAACAACGTTGGCATCCAACTGTCGGAACGATCCGAAACCAACGATACTCCAATGATCGGTCAATTCAACTTCAGCAGCTAATCCTCTCGAAAAAACTACTTCACCGGCAGAAGTATGAGGCTTAAAAGGGATTCTTTTTTTCTTGATGTCGTTCACATAACTCGACTTCCTACCCGAATAACTTTGTTGAAGAAACAGCCCTTGTCCTAAATTGACTTCATAGTCGCCCACCACGAGTTTTTTAAGAAAACCCCGATCCTTTAAGTAGAAATGTCCGGATAAATAATCCAAACCTATTTTTTGATTGGGATGCTTAAAAGGTTCACCGGCATCTTGCTCGGCTGTAATACCAATGCTCAAGTCAGTACCGTATTGAAATCTATAGCGCGCATATAATCTTGGTTCTATCCCCAAATAGCGAGTAGTCAAGCTGCCATCGCTATTGGTGTCGGGTGGTGTAAATCCCTTTTTCTCTTCCAAGATCTGAATGTATCTTAAAAAGATGGTGTGTTTGCCTTCTTTAAACTGTTCCTTCAAAGGTTTAGGAGGATCTTTGGTATCACTGAATTTAATGTAAGGCAGCAGTCGTTTGATCTCTTCAGTGGTTAAAGTCTCAATGCCTAAGAGTTCATAAGGAGATTTTAGTTCACCAAATTTTTCTCGATAGAACAATATATTTTGAATTTGCAGATCCGATAATAAATCCAGTGCTTCTAAGTCTTCTCGTGTGGCAAAATTGATGTTGATCCTGTTGTTGGCAAGAATAACCAAGTTTTCAAAATAAGTGTCATCGGTAAACTCTTCCTCTTCGCTGTCCTCCAAGAATTCTTCTATTTCTGTACCGTCTTTGCTATTGATAAGAGAATCGGTAGCCGACGATTGAGCCTTACTACTATTGATGGAAAAAAGTACTATTGGCAAAATCAATAGCCCGTACAAAAACGATGTACTTAATCGGTCATAAGCATTTTTATTGCTTATCATCTTTCTTGCTAAATTCAAATGATAAAGAAACGCTTGTGTTAAAGCCTAAATCTAAATGATAGTTAGAGGCAACATCAATGGTTAATAGATTTTTCATTTTATAGCCTACTCCAAAAGAGAACAATGTCGGTTGAGTATTGAATCCGGCTCTCACTGTAAAAGAGGGAACCACTTCATAAGCAATTCCTCCTTTAAGATTAAAAGGATGAATAATGTCCTTTTCTAATTCAGCTAAAATGGTCAATTGGTCGAATGGCCGGTAAGAAAGACCAATGTTAAATACAATGGGGAGCAATTCACCGGAGGTTTCATCCACCGTCCATTTCACCGGATTATAGATGTGCGCACCGATACTAACTTGCTCGATCGGACGATATAAAACCCCTAATTCGAAAGTAACATAATGTTGTATGCCGTAATTATGAGCACTTGAATTAAGGTAATCTAATTGGATGCCTATGCTGGCTCTGCTGCCTAACTTCATGGCATACGCCAGACCCAACTTCATTTCTGTATAGAGGCTGTTGCCGAAATATTCAAATGAACCGCCAATCGTTCCAAAGCTTAAAGGAGCGGCTCCTGTTAAGGCAATTGTATTAATATTAACGGGGAAATAGCTGGAATGATATGTCAGGCCGATGGTCGGATTTTTCAAAAAAGCAGCAGTGGCTTGATTGTTATAAATGGAGAAAGCATTTACTAATGTTGTAGTATGATTTCCGATGCTATTTTCGGCTGCACCTTTGGCACTAAACTCATTTCCGCCATAGCAATGTAGCAGGGAAACAAGCAATATGGGTAATAATAAACGACGCTTCATCAATATGATAAAATTATGAAATAATGGCAGCTAAAAAAGGTTTAGCTAAGGTATTTCTACAAAAAACTTATTTTTGCGCCTTATTTTAAAGAAATAGTTAACAAAACCAAAAAAGTATGAGTACGCAAGACATGATTACGTACGCAGTGCCGGGATTAGGAATCGTTGCATTGCTTTACACTGTTTGGAAATCTTCATGGGTAAGTAACCAAGAAGTTGGAACAGATAGAATGGCAAGAATAGCCAAAAACATTAGTGATGGTGCAATGGCTTTCTTAAAGGCAGAGTACAAAGTTTTAGCAGTTTTTGTTTTAGTTGTGGCAGCTTTATTAGCATGGAGTGGATACTCTAGCGCAGATTCCAGCCCTTTAGTGGCTTTTTCATTCATCTTAGGAGCGATTTGTTCTGCAGGGGCGGGATTTATTGGAATGAAAGTAGCAACCAAGGCCAATGTTAGAACAACAAATGCAGCAAGAACAAGCTTAGGAAAAGCATTAGAAGTAGCTTTTGCCGGTGGTGCCGTGATGGGATTAGGGGTAGTAGGACTAGGTGTTCTAGGATTAGGAGCATTATTTTTAGCATACAGCAATTTGTTTTTTGCGGCTGACGGAGCGATGGACATCAATAAAGTATTAACCGTTATTACCGGTTTTTCATTTGGAGCA
>JAGQYH010000089.1 GCA_020436175.1 Bacteroidota bacterium | reverse complement strand
TCACTACCAGAAGGAGAAGGCGGTATGGCAGCAGTTTTAGCCGAGGAAGCCATCGTATCAGAATACCTTAAAGATCTCAACACGGTAGATATTGCTGCCGTTAATTCACCAAAATCATTAACTATTTCAGGCAATAAAGCAGCAGTGGATGAAGTCGTGGCTCAATTGAAAGAAAACAAGATCAAAGCCATAAACTTAACGGTTTCACATGCTTTCCATTCTTATTTAATGGATCCAATCTTAAAAGAATTTGAAAGTGTTGCTGCAAGTGTTCAGTTACATGAGCCTCAAATTCCGGTGATCTCTAATGTTACCGGAAAAGAATTACAGTTGAGTGATATCGATCCTCAATATTTTAGCAAACATATTCGAGGAACGGTCAGATATTGGGATGATATTCAATACTTAGATCAAGAATTAGGCATTGATATTTTTCTGGAAGCGGGACCTAATCCTACATTGATCGGTTTGGCCAAGCAAGGACTCACAAAAGAAAGCACACTGCTTTTATCTTCTGCCAAGAAAGGCCAGGATGACTGGAAAATGCTTTGGGCCGGCTTGCAAGAATTATATTTAGCCGACATTGCCATCGATTGGAAAAGTGTTTACCGTGCGACAAACGCTCATAGAATTGAATTGCCCACTTATGCTTGGCAAAGGAAGGAATACTGGTATAATCCGGTAAAGTTATTGATAGATCATCAGCAAAAGCCAACACCCGTAGAAGACAAAATTGCCATGCATACGGCCATGAAGGTGAACAAAGACAACCTAATGGACATCATGCAACGGGAAGCGGTAAAAATATTAGGTCTGGAAAAAGGGAGTCAGCTGGATATTTATAAATCCATTAGAGAACAAGGATTTGACTCGATGATGAGTGGCGAATTTTTAGCTAAAATGGAAAAATACCTTGGCGCTAAATTAGAAATGTCATTGATCCACGTGTATAGCGACTTAAACTCATTGTACAATTACATTGTAAAAGACATCATTGGCGACAATGAAAACACAGTATCAATGGGTGATGTCATGTTTGATGCAGGATCTACCAACGGATTTGATGCCGAAGAGGAGGAAGAAGGCGATTGGCACGATATTAAGCCCACCGATGGTGCACTAATGAAGTTGTTTAAGAAATTTGATAAAGCATTAGGCGTGAATGATAAGTAATAGGCCTTGAGTTACGAGTACTTTTAGTGCACTAAAGTTTTACATCATCCAATCCAATTTCAAGAATATTTTATAAGAACTCCGCAGTTCTTTCTTTCTGATCTTCCACGGCTGATTTAAACTCGTCTTTTAGTCTGGTTACTAATTCCTTTACACTTAAAACATCATCTATGGCAGCCACACCTTGTCCTGCAGACCATACGGTTTTCCAGGCTTTGGCTTCATCATCCACCGGCTTTAATTTTTCTCCAAAATTAACCTCTCCCGGATTGGTAATCTTTGCCATATCAAAACCGGCTTGCTCTAAACTCTGCTTCATAAAACTGGCCGGTACGCCCGAAACCGCCGGTGTATGAATAATATCTTTTGAGCCGGCTTCAATGATCATTTCTTTGTATTCTTCCTGAGCATTACTTTCTGTTGTGTTGATGAACCGCGTACCCATATAGGCATAATCTGCACCCATTTGTAAGGCTGCGGCAACATCTCTTCCCGTAGAAATACAACCTGCTAAGATCACTTCACCATCATAAAAACTTTTAATCTCTTGCATTAAAGCAAAAGGATTTGTGGTGCCGGCATGTCCTCCGGCGCCTCCTGCCACGGCAATCAACCCGTCAACTCCTGCTCTGGCGGCAGATTTGGCATGTCGTAAATTGGTTATATCATGATATACTTTACCGCCATAACTGTGCACCGCATCAACCAATTCTTTTACCGCTCCCAATGAAGTGATCACAATAGGCACTTGATGTTTAATACAAATTTTTAAATCATCCATGGCTCTGGGATTACTGCCATGCACGATTAAATTTACGCCATAAGGAGGCGGTGTTTTTCCTGTCTCTTGCTCTATGGTTGCCAAAGCGGCTTTGATCTCGATCACCCATTCTTCAAAACCCGCGGTTGTTCTGTTGTTTAAAGACGGCAAAGTGCCGATGATCCCATTTCTGCAACACTCTATAACCAATTTTGGCTGTGAGATTAAGAACATTGGCGCAGCAATAACGGGAAGTGTTAAATTTTTCATTACTAATTATTATTGAAATTAAATATTAAGCGAACAAAGCTAATTATTTTGCTAAACATTAAAATCAAAGGCCTATTAATTCACATAAGTTTCTATTTTTATATCTTAACCAATTATTCTAATAAAAAGATAAACTTACAATTATGGCAGTTGAAATTAAGGCTCCAATAGAAATGTTTTATAAGTGGGAAAAGGAAAGAGCTAATAAGACTTTTTTGCGTCAACCCTATAATGGTCAATGGCACCACACCACTTGGAAACAAGCCGGAGAACAGATTAGATCTATGGCTACTTACCTTAAAAGTATCGGTATTGAACCCGGTGATAAAGTAGCCATTATCTCAAAGAACTGTGATTGTTGGATCATGGCTGATTTGGCAATAGCAATGGTTGGTGGCGTATCCGTTCCATTATATCCTACTATTAGTGCTGATATGATCAATCATATCTTAAAGCACAGCGAATCGAAAGCAATATTTGTTGGTAAACTGGATAATTTTAAACCTCAAAAACCTGGTATTCCGGAGGATGTACATCCTATTTGTTTCTCAAGATGGCCGGAAGGTGGCTATAAAGATTGGGACAGCATTGTTGCCGAGAATGAACCCATGCAAGGAGAGCCGGTACCGGATATGGATAGTTTGATCACCATCATCTATACCAGTGGTACTACCGGAATGCCAAAAGGAGTGATGCACCGATACAGTGCTATTTCTTCAGCGGCCAGCTGGGCGTTTGAAGAATTGAAAGAAGAATTATTAAGTGATGGAAGTGAGCGATTTTTCTCTTATTTACCATTGTCTCATATTGCAGAAAGAGTGATAGTTGAAATGGGCGGACTTTATTCCGGTTCAATGATTTCTTTTGCAGAATCTATTGAAGATTTTCCTAAAAATTTAGCTGATACCAAACCCACTGTTTTCTTATCTGTACCACGATTATGGACGGTGTTCCAATCAAAAATATTGGAAAAAATGCCACAAAAGAAACTGGACATTTTGTTAAAGATTCCGATCATCAATGGTATTGTAAAAAATAAAATCAAAAGCGGACTTGGATTACAACATGCCAAGTTGTGCTTTACCGGGGCGGCACCTTTATCTGCTTCAACAATGAAATGGTATGATACTATTGGCATTGAGATCTTCGAAGCCTATGGTATGACGGAGAATGGAGCCTATTCACATATTAACCGAAAAGGAAGACGTAAGATCGGTTCCGTTGGTCGGGCATGGGACAATGTTGAACATAAAATTGGTGAAGGCGGTGAAATTTTAGTAAAAAGTGCTGCTAACATGGTAGGTTATTATAAAGAACCGGAAATGACGGCAGAATCTTTTACTGAAGATGGCTTTTTAAAGACCGGCGACCAAGGAAAAATTGATAATGACGGATTTTTATACATTACCGGTAGAGTGAAAGATATTTTCAAAACGGACAAAGGAAAATATGTGGCGCCGGCACCAATTGAGTTAGCGATGTCTAAAAATACTGATATTGAGCAAGTTTGTTTGGTTGGTACCAGTTTAGTGCAACCTATTGCTTTGGTTGTTTTAAATGAAGATGCTCGTACCAAACCAAAGGAAGAAATTGCATCAAAATTGGAAAAAACGCTGAAAGAGATCAATGCAACACTCGATAAGCATGAGAAAACCAAAAAGTTTGTCGTCATTCAAGACGTATGGTCGGTTGAAAATAATATCTTAACGCCCACCTTAAAGATCAAACGAAATGAGGTTGATAATAAATACAAGGACAATTATCAATCCTGGTATGATGCTCCGGATACTATTGTTTGGGAATAGTTGATATTCCTCGGAAAATTATTACATCCTAATGATCATCTCTTCTCACTCGAAATTCAAACCAGTAGAAGATAAAAAAGGCCAGAAAGGTTACTACCGTTCCGAATAGAAGCGGAAATTTGACATTGGTAGCCACAAATGATGTGGCCAAAGTTGCAGGAATAATGGAGGCAAAAGATTGAATAGACTGATTAATTCCAATCGTTGCGCCCTGCACATTTCTATTGGCTCTATTGGATATCATTGCCAATAAACCGGGTGTGCAAATACCTTGCGCTGAGATCATTATGAACAAAGATATCAGCAAAAAAGGTATTGATTGTGCCTGAGCCAGCATGAAATATCCAATTGCCAATGTTGGAAGAAATACGACTAACAGTTTATTGACTCCAAATCGTTTTGTCAGTAATGGCAATAAAACACCTTGCGCCAGTGCCATGATCAATCCACTATAAGCCAGTGTCAGACCTTGTTCCATGAGTCCAAAACCAAAGCGGTCCTCCAGCATCACCTGAAAAAATTGCAAAAAGAAGAAAAGTCCTGCACATACAAATGTCGTCGTAACAAATAATATCCTCCAGTTCTTTATACTGAAAGCCAAATAAATGTTCTTCAAACCTTGAAAAATAGAAAACTTCTCTTTGTTAAAATCGGTCAAACTTTCTTTAAAGAAATAACCTAACAGCATTAAATTCAAGGTGTTGATGAACAGTATGGCAAAAAATGGTGTGGCCAAAGAAAAAGCCGGATGATTGCCGGAATCGGCCAACCAGGTTCCAATTAACGGGCCTAAGATCAAGCCTATTCCAAATGCTATTCCCACAATACCAAGGTTTTTCGCCTTATCTTCCTTGCTACTCAGATCTGCAATAGCGGATTGTTGGATAAACACCGTGCCTCCCGCAAAACCGGCAGTAGTTCTACTAATCAACAGTAAAATATAACTTTGATAAATAATGCTGATGGCTATCATAAAGTATTGCACGATGTTTAATACAAATATGAATGCCAAAACCTTCTTTCTTCCGTATTTGTCCGACAATCCTCCAAAAAAGGGTGCACCAATCAGTTGAGCTATGCCATAGCAGACATATAGTGCCGTAAGTGCCCAGTACTTAAAACTTTTGGTTACATCCAAGCCAAAAATACTTAATTGGGGATCTGTAATGATAACGGGAAACAAAGGCACCGTCATGGTGGCACTCAAAAGATCCAAAATGATGATAACAGCAAGGATTCTAAACTGCTTGGTATTGTTTGTCTCCGTCATTGAGTTTTTAAATTAATCGACTCTTCTAATTCCCAATTTGCCCGAATGGTTATCTCCTTTGAATGCACATAGATCGTTTCCGGGAATTTTTTGCCGATGAACGTACCTGAATTCCAAATCCCATCTTTATTATCATCTTCAACAATTTTTATGGAATAAGTTCCCGGTGTCAAATAAGATAAATTCCAAATATTTTCATTTTTTGAGATGGTTGTTTGGGCGACCACATTTTTATTCGAATTCAAAAAGCTGACAAGATAATTAGTGGCAGAATCCACTTCTTCAAAAATGAGTTTTAGCGTTCCACGATCCTCTTCCGATGCCGTTTTAAAATTTTTGTTGATTTCAATATTCGGTCTTCCTAAAACATCTATTAAACACGAATCTTGAATAAGCAACGTATAAACATGGTTGGTTTTTAATCGCGACAATAAACTTATATCTAATTGATTATCAATATTTAACGTGCCTAAAAATGCTAAAGTATCCAATTCTATAGTGTCTATAATTTGAATATTTTCACAAACGCTTGCTAATGGTACAGTAGATTTTAAACTAAGCGTATCAAAAATGAGAAAATCTTCCCGAGTAAATGAAAATTCCTGCTTTGGAGATTTCAAATTTGAAATACTTTGTGTTAGAGTATCAATCAATTCACCATTAATTTTTAAGATCGTTTCAATTTGATTCAAGGATTGAATTTGCTGATCAAAAAACACATTGATTGTTTTGCCGTCTTCCTTTAAGATGGTAGTTGCATTTAACTGGACAGTGTCCGGTAAAAATATAAGCTCAAACGAATCTTTTGGAGCGATAGGATTGGATAAAATATATTCAGAAGTATATTCCTTAATATTATTAGTAAATTCAGTTACTCGCCTTTTCGGATTTTCCGCTTTGAACAACAATATTTCAACATTGAAAATATTCGAATCCAATTGAATTGCATCCTTTAAAAACCCGATACTTTCATTGGGCAAATCAAAATATCTGTTACCATTGGCATCCGATAATGCCCTTATTGTGTATGTTCCGTTCTTAATGTTTCTGAAGGTAAAACTGCCGGCATCATCCACAAATGTATAGTAAAATGGTGCCGACCTTAAGAAGACACTATCTTCGTCGATATTTCTATACAGTCCTACCAAGGTGGTTTTATTGATCTTCACATCGTTGACAGGAATTAATTTTCCCTGAATAGACATGGAATCTATTTTGGTCCCGGTTGAAAATATAAACTGAAAATTATTCAATGGATTGCCTTCATTTACATCCTGAATGCTATTCCCGAAATTAATATGATAGGTGAGATCTTCTTCTAGTGCCTCTTTAAATGTGATGAACAACTTATTCTTTACGGTTGTAAACTCCACCTTTTTACCTAATGGAGGCGATGTATGAATATTTTGAGAGGGATTATTCAGCTTAACAAACTCATCGAAGGTTAAAATTATGGCTGATGCATTAAAATTAGTGGCAAAGTTTTCAGTAGTGGAGCTCATCAACCTAGGCGGCAATTGATCTTTTGGTCCACCCGTTGGACTGGTTACAGTAGCGCATTGTGTGATGAAAATCATCAATAAGGCTAATAAAAACAGTCTTGTTACACTTCCTGTCATCTGCCTAAATGTACCATTAATACTGAAACATCCGAAGGAGAAACACCACTAATTCTGCTGGCCTGTCCTAAAGTCCTGGGCTTAATTGTGTTTAACTTTTCTCTTGCCTCAGCTGAAAGTGATTTGATCTGACTATAATCAAATTCCGGATAAAGCTTTACATCTTCCAGACGATTCAAGCGCTCTACCATTTCCTCTTCCTTTTTAATATAGCCGGCATACTTCATTTGAATTTCTGACTGTATGATGGATTCTTTATCAAAATTTGACAGAAATGATTGTAATTGAGGAATGGCATTAGCGAGAATATCAATGTTGATTTGAGGCCTATTGACAACGGTTACCATTTTAACCTTTTGCCGTAATGGTGCAGAATCATTGGCTTCTAAAGTGCCATTCACTACATCCGGATCTACACTGAAAGAAGAGAAAAAATCAACGATCCGGTCAACACTCTCCCTTTTTGTTTGTACGTTTTGTAATCGCTCGTCATCCGCAATTCCCAATTGATGGCCTTTTTCCGTTAATCTAAGATCTGCATTATCTTGACGCAGCAATATCCTGTATTCCGCTCGGGAAGTAAACATTCTGTAGGGCTCATTGGTCCCTTTGTTGATCAAATCATCAATCAAAACACCTATGTATGCCTCCGATCGTTTCAAAACAAAAGGTTCTTCATCCTTGATCTTCAAATGTGCATTGATTCCGGCCATGAACCCTTGGCAAGCAGCTTCTTCATATCCTGTCGTTCCATTGATCTGTCCGGCAAAGAACAAATGCTTAATTCTTTTGGTTTCTAACGACATTTCCAACTGTGTTGGCGGGAAAAAATCATATTCTATAGCATATCCCGGCCGAAACATTTTAGCATTCTCAAAGCCGACGATCTTGCGCATGGCTCTATATTGCACATCTTCCGGTAAAGAAGAAGAAAAACCATTTACGTAAATCTCTACTGTATTCCACCCTTCCGGCTCAACAAACAATTGATGTCGGTCCCTTTCTGCAAATCTGTTAATCTTATCTTCTATTGATGGGCAATATCTGGGACCAATTCCTTTGATTCTTCCCGCAAACATTGGCGACTTATCAAAGCCTTCCTGTAAAATAGTATGTACTTCCGGATTGGTATAGGTAACATGACATGGTCTTTGCTGCTTTAAATTGGCTACTTTTTTAAAAGAAAAGCCTGTTACTTCTTCGTCTCCATCCTGAATTTCCATCTTACTGTAATCCAAACTTCTACCATCCACTCTTGCCGGCGTTCCGGTTTTCATTCTCCCACTTTCAAAACCCAATTCCACTAATTGCTCTGTAATGCCAACAGCGGCTTTCTCTGCTGCCCTACCGCCACCGAACTGTTTCTCTCCGATATGGATGATGCCATTTAGAAAAGTACCGTTGGTTAAGACTACTGTTTTACCTTTAATTTCAATGCCCATTCCGGTGCGCACCCCAACCACCTTGTCTCCTTTTACTAAAATTCTGGTGACCATTTCTTGCCAGAAATCAATATTGGGTGTGTCCTCCAACATTTGTCGCCACTCCATGGCAAACAACATTCTGTCGCTTTGTGCTCTCGGACTCCACATGGCAGGACCTTTAGAACGGTTTAACATTCTAAATTGTACCATGGTTTTGTCGGTTACAATGCCGGAATATCCTCCTAAAGCATCTATTTCTCTTACAATTTGTCCTTTCGCCACACCGCCCATGGCAGGATTGCACGACATTTGAGCAATAGTGTTCATGTTCATAGTGATCAACAAAACCTTTGACCCCATATTTGCTGCCGCTGCCGCTGCTTCACATCCGGCATGACCGGCTCCTACTACGATTACGTCATATTCATCAAACATATTGCAAAATTAAGCATCTCCATTAATTATGGTATATTATTTTATCGAGTAGTTCCACGTGGAACCTATTGATAAACTTCAACCGAATTTAGATGCAATAAGTTCTCATATTCCATTTCCTCCATTTAATAATATTAACTAATCGTTTCACGTGAAACATAAGAAAAGTGTAATGAAATTAGGAAGAAGACATATCTTTGTTGCCCATGAAAACGATTAATGATCTCATATCGCTCTTGAACCTAGAGCAAATTGAAAAGAATATCTTCAGAGGAGAAAGCTATACTGTTGGCAGTCCGCATGTTTTTGGCGGACAAGTATTGGCACAAGCGTTAAATGCCGCTACAAGAACTGTCGCTAAAGATAGATATGTACATTCCTTACACGGCTATTTTATATTACCGGGAAATCTGGAAATTCCTATTCTATATACCGTTGAAAGAACCAGAGATGGTGGCAGCTTTACCACTAGGAATATCAATGCCATACAAAACGGTAAAGTAATCTTTAGTATGATCGCTTCCTTTCAATTGGAACACGACGGTTATGATCATCAAATAGAAATGCCACAAGGTTTGCCCGGACCTGATCAATTGATCAGTTGGGATGATATCAGAGATCGATTTTCTGAGAAGTTGCCGGAAGGTTTCAAAACGTGGTTAAGCATAGATCGACCCATAGAGTTTAAACCGGTAGAGATCAATAATCCGATGGTTAAGAAAAAAGAAAA
>JAGQYH010000088.1 GCA_020436175.1 Bacteroidota bacterium | reverse complement strand
TTAATTTGTTTAAATCGATGTTGTCGGAAATAAGCAGAGATGTTACTTCGTTCTTGTTCAAAGGCAGTGTTCCGATCCAGAATCCGGAACAAGTGCAAAGAGCCAGAGAGCAACAACAGGATTTCAGCAGAATGAAAGTAGGTCGAGGAGGCATTCCTACCAATGGAAACCAACCACCGGAAGAAAGGCAAGAAGTGAATAAACCGGAGCCGGTACGAGTTGGGCCAAAAGTGGGTAGAAATGAACCGTGTCCTTGCGGCAGCGGAAAAAAATATAAGCATTGTCACGGTAAATCGTAAGCATTACTTTAACTTAGGAATATGAGAACAATTTTGATGTTTTTATTGATGTGGATGAGTGTACAGGCAATTCACGCCCAAGAAGGTACTATTCAGGTCATTAAAGACGGTAAGATCGATCAGTTACTCGAACTCTACAGCCGACATCACAATTCATTTGAGGAAAAACCCGGGTATCGGATTCAGATCTTGGCTAGTACCAATAGGGAGAAAGCCTATGATACGGAGTCGGATTTTAAAATGAATTACGGCCAGTATAAAACCTATTTAACCTTTAAGAGTCCGTACTTTAAGTTGAGGGTATGCGACTTTACTGACAAGTTGGAAGCCTATCGTTTTTTACAAAAAGTACAAGACAAATATCCGGGTTCATTTTTGGTGGAGGAGAATGTTAAATTATGGTAGCATACATTGGTGCAACTTCTTTATATTTGATGACACCACCAAGGTATTTTTGTGAAGAAGAAACTCCGATTCATTATTAATCCTATTGCCGGCACAAGGTATAAGAATCTGCGTCCAAAAGCCATTGAGAAATTCATTGATCGTGAACAATTCGATTTTGATATTGCCTATACAGAAAGGCAAGGTCATGCAGAAGAATTAGCCGCAAAGGCAGCCGAAGAAGGCATTGATATTGTGGCGATTGCCGGTGGAGACGGCTCGGTAAATGAGGCCGCCAGAGGCTTAAAATACTCCAAAACAGCATTGGCCATCATTCCGATTGGTAGCGGTAACGGCGTTGCGCGAAAACTGAATATTCCTTTAAAACCATACAAAGCTTTGCAGCTCATCAATACGGGAAAAGTATTGTTAATGGATGGAGGCAGTGTCAATGATGAGTTTTTTCTCATGTCACCCGGATTAGGATTCGATGCCGCCATGCTTCAGAACTTTGATAAGTTTAAAATGAGAGGTGTTTGGGGCTATTTGAAAAGTCTGTTTCAAACATCGAAAACCTTTAAAGCATTTGATGTGGTGTTGAATTTGGATGGAAAAGAAATCAAAGAGCGAGTGTATTCTATTCTGTTGTCGAATATCGGGCAATTGGGTTATGGGATCACTTTTGATAAAGCATCCAAAGTGGATGATGGCTATCTGGAATTGGTAACCATGAAGGAATTTCCCAAATGGAAAATACTATGGTATATTTTGGTGGCTTTTTTCCTCAATCCTGCCAAAGCCAGCATTATTTCCATTTATAGATTCAAGCAAATGACAGGAGTAATCTCCGCCAAACAATGTCTTCAAATAGATGGTGATTATAAAAAGGAAGTAGAATCCATTAAGGCGAATGTAGTGGAAAAAGTGGTCAATGTAATAGTGCCATCTAATTACAATTGATCAAACAATAAGCAATGAACTTTGCGCTTGCGCTTGAACTTGCACTTGTGTTTGCGTTTGCGCTTGAATTTGCGCTTGCACTTGTATTTGACCTATCCCTTAAAACCTATCTTTTTATGCGTTCCGTCACAGAATGGTTTATTTTCGGAAGCGCCGCATCGACATAAGGCTACACTTTCTTTCTTTTCCAACAAGTTGCCTTTACTGTCTGTAATCTCAAAGTTGCCTTTGATTAAAATAGGACCATCCGCAAAAATGTTGAGTTTGGCACTTTCTCCAACGGCTTTATCTACATCTTTATCAAATGCTTCTCCTTTAACGGATTTCCATGATAAGGCTCCCGAAGGACATTTAGCGATCGTTTCTTTTAAGTGAGGCGTATCGGCATTTTTTACAGAGATCCACGGGCGCTCATGTGGTTTGAATACACCGGGTAAGCTGCGCACGCAATTGGCAGAATGAATACATTTCTCGGATTTCCAAACAATGGCGATTTCTCCGTTGGAATATTCTTTAGGCTCGTTGGACATAAAACTATTTTATTGAATACCTATACAAGGTAATGAAGTTGGCCTGAATTGACAAACAACTGTAAATGAATACTACAAGTATTTAGTTGCTGATTATTTATACCCCAAAATCCTCAGCATTTCATCCGGTTGTTGCTGGTCGGCAAACAATTCGTGTTTGGTTTCTCCCAGATCATTCGTGCTAATCACCAAATGTTTCGGTGCCGGAATCAAGCAATGTTTCGTGCCGCCGTACCCGCTGATCGAATCCTGATAGGCGCCGGTATGGAAAAATCCGATATACTGACTTTCCGTTCCATCGGTTTTCGGCATATAAACCTGGTTGATATCCACCTCTGAATTATAATAATCGCCCACATCACAACTTAAACCGCCAATGTTGGTTCGATGGTATTCGTGGTGCCAATTGTTGATCGGCAATAAGATAAACCGTTGATTCATACCCCAAACATCTGGTAAAGTAGTCATTAAACTGCCATCAATCATATACCAAAGCTCACTGTCGTTTTGCTTTTTCTCTCCAATCACCTCAAAGATAACAGCACCGCTTTCACCTACTGTAAAATTCCCGAATTCCGTATAAATATTAGGATGTTCTACACCGGCTTCATCACAGAAATTGGCAATTTTCGTCACTACCTCTTCGATCACATAAGCATAATCGAATCTGTTGCCTAAAGAAGTTCGGATAGGCAATCCACCACCAATATTGATGGCTGCTAAACCGGGACTCAATTTCTTTAGTTCTGCGTAAACATTCAAACATTTCATCAATTCGTTCCAATAATAGGCTGTGTCTTTGATGCCTGAATCAATAAAAAAGTGCAACATTCTCAAGTGAAACTGAGGATTGGGTTTGATCTTTTCTACGTAAAAAGGAATGATGTCTTCATAACGAATACCTAATCTTGAAGTATAAAACTGATAATTAGGTTCTTCTTCTGTGGCAATCCGCAAACCAAAGCCTATTTCATCGTTCCCGATATCCAAATAGCTGGATAATTCATCCATGTTATCCATCACGGGAATCACATTTTTAAAACCGTCATGGATCAACTTTTTGATCTTTTCAATATAGTTTTTCGGCTTATATCCATTACAGATCACTCTGATCTTTTTATTGATCAATCCTTTCTGGTGTAGGTGACGGATGAGATCAATATCATAGCCACTGCTGGTTTCTAAATGAGCACCATTTCGCAACACTTCTTCCATTACAAAAGAAAAATGAGAACTTTTGGTACAATAGCAATAGTGGTAATTTCCATTGTAACCGACGTTTTCAAAAGCATCGTGAAACCATTTTCTCGCTCGCTCAATATTGTTGGCGATCTTAGGTAAGTAACTGATCTTTAAAGGTGTACCGTATTCATCGATCAATTCCTTCAGGTTGATGTTGTGAAACTGCAAATAGTTGTCCACCACATTAAATCCGTCTTGAGGGAAATAATAAGTTTGCTTGATAAGGTCGATGTACCGGTTACGCATAGTTCATAAATAAGGTTGGCAAAGATAAGCAAGATTTATTTTTTATGATGATATGATTGGCATTAATCTATCAAAGTGAGCATTAATTTAAGTGTGGTTTGGTAGAGCAGAGAAAGTGGCTTTGGTTATTCAACTTTTATGAAATGCCACCTACAAATCACCAACAATAATATAATACCATTGGATTTCAAATAAGAAGCAAGATGTGATAACTTTACCGGCCAATTGAAACAATTATGACTGCAATAGAATCTATCATACAATCGGCTACGGCAGAAGCATTGAAAACTTTGTTTGGAGCAGATGTGCCGGCCAAACAGATCACCATTAATGATACCAGAAAGGAATTTGATGGCGATGTGACGGTGGTGATCTTTCCGTTATTGCGTTTTACAAAGAAAAAGCCGGAGGAATCAGGTGAACTGATAGGCGCTTACCTAAAAGACAATTTGGACATTGTTGAAGGATTTAATGTGGTAAAAGGGTTTTTGAATATTGGGTTGACAAAATCTTACTGGCATGGCGTTTTACAGTACATTTACGATCATGAGCAGTTTGCTTTCGGTCCATCCGGCGGACAAAAAATAATGGTGGAATATTCTTCACCGAACACTAACAAACCTTTGCATTTAGGTCATTTACGGAATAATATTTTGGGTTATGCCGTCTCCGGATTGTTGGAAGCTAACGGGCATGAAGTCATAAAAACGAATTTGATCAACGACAGAGGCATTCATATTTGCAAATCCATGATCGCTTGGCAGAAGTGGGGAAATGGCGAAACACCGGCATCTACCGGAATGAAAGGTGATCATTTGGTTGGAAAATATTATGTTGAATTTGATAAACAATACAAGCTGCAAATTATACAATTGGTGGCGCAAGGTTTTACGGAAGCAGAAGCCGAAAAGCAAGCACCGTTGATGATGGAAACACAGGAGATGTTGCGACAGTGGGAAGCAGGAAATGAAGAAGTAATGTCTTTGTGGCGAACCATGAACCAATGGGTGTATGATGGCTTTGAGGAAACGTATAAAAATCTAGGCGTTAGTTTTGATCAGATATATTATGAGTCTGACACCTACCTGATTGGTAAAGAAGTGGTAATGGAAGGGTTGGAAAAAGGCATATTCTTTAAAAAGGAAGACGGTTCGGTTTGGGTGGATCTTACCGATAGAGGATTGGATGAGAAAATTCTATTGAGAGCGGATGGAACTTCGGTTTACATTACCCAGGATATTGGTACAGCCGATAAAAAGTATGCCGATCATCATATGGATCGTTCGATTTACGTGGTAGGCAATGAGCAAGACTACCATTTTAAAGTGTTGAAAGAGATCTGTTTAAAGTTGGGCAGAAAGCACGCCGAAGGCATTCAACATTTTTCGTATGGTATGGTTGATCTTCCTTCCGGTAAAATGAAATCCAGAGAAGGAACAGTAGTGGATGCCGATGACCTGATGGCAGAAATGATCGAAACGGTAAAGCAGAGAACGGAAGAGTTGGGAAAGATTGACGGATTTACGGAAGCCGAAGCCGAAGAGCTTTTCAAAACCATAGCATTAGGGGCATTAAAATTCTTTTTGTTACGAATTGAGCCCAGAAAAGGCATGTTGTTCAATCCGGAAGAATCCATTGATTTTCACGGTTATACCGGAACGTTTACGCAATTTAATTATGCAAGAATTAGAAGTATTGTCAGAAAGTTTGAGTCAAAAGATAATATTCCCGATATCATTCCTTCTGTAGATTGGGAATCCTTGGAAATGGAGTTGGTGCAAATGATCAGCCGATTTCCTCGAATGTTGGCCGATGCCGGGGAACAACTGAATCCGGCGGCAGTGGTTGATTATGCCTATAATTTGGCAAAGCACTACAGTAAGTATTATGCCGAAGTTCCGATTTTAGGCATTCAGGATGTGGAAGTAAAGACATTCAGAGTGATGCTTTCGGCAGTTGTTGCTAGAACTATCAAGCAGGCATTTGCCATTGTAGGCATTAATGTGCCCGAAAGAATGTGATCTTAGAGCACACATATCATGGGATAATCTGATCAAATCTTTTGAAAAGGCAAATCAAAAGAGCAATCATCGAAAAGAAGGTTACAAACGTCGAAAGGAAATTGACAAACTTTGAGTTTCCCCGGATATTTAAAAGGTAAGAACACAGCATCCCATAAAGTTACTTACAACAACCTTAAAAAATCCTTGAATCGGGTAATGAAAGAGAGAGTGCACTACTCTCTCTTTATTATCTTTTCAGTTTTTGATCAATTTTTTGGTAAAAATTCCTTTGTCGGTAAAGATTTGAATAAAGTAATGAGCAGTTGGTAAATTGGAGACATCTAACTCAAACGATTGATTATTGATATGATAGGATGCCAATTTTTCGCCTAATGCACTGATTAAAATAACTTTTGAGATCATGCTATTATCAGCTGTAGTGATGCTAACATTTTTACCGGTTGGATTAGGATAAAGTTCAATTTTTGTATCGGAGAGTGTTGAGTGGGTGGAAGCAAGAATTTCATCCATAGCATACACTTTTACATAGTCGATCTTGATGTCCGCAGGAAAAACAGTTGTTAAATGTGGCGGATTATCTTGTAGAATGGCCATATTGATGATCAACCTAACAGGATCTACCACTCCGGGATTATCCATCACTCTCAATACCTGATCATTCATTTTCCAACGAATAATTTCCGGCGTCCATTCAATTGAATAAATATGATATTGATTGGCATAACTTTGAATAATGTGTTCTCGTCCATAGCTGGGAATACCGCTACAATCAGGATAATCCGGATAGTTTTCGTTACAATATTCCAAATGTACATTGGTGGAAGAAATATAAGGCGGTTTATGACCGTACATTTCGAAAATATCTATTTCGGCAGCATTTTCATGAGCGGAAAGTCCTCCGCCAACAAATGTCCAGAAGGCAGGCCAAAAACCTCTGCCATAAGGTAAACTGATCCTGGCCTCAACATAACCGTATTCTGTATTGTATTCCGGTTGCGTTTCGATCCATCCTGAGGTAAATTCATAGGCTTCTCCGGTATTATATTGTCGGGCACATCCCCACGGGTTGAGTGCTTCCGGCGGACAGGAATAGGTTTCTCTATCTACTCTTAAGATCAATTGACCATTATCAATAAAAACATTCTCAGGTCGGCTCGTGTACACTTGTCGTTCATTCCCATAATGATCAAAATGATTTTGAACCAACCAAATGTCCGTATTTAATGAGTCAAAATTGTCTTCCCAAACCAAGTGGTAACTATAGGGTGCTCTTGATTCTTGTCCATGCACATTTGTGACAAAGACAATAGCAATTAGAAATAGAAAGATTCTCATAAATAACTGGCTTATTTACTAAATATAGGGAAGAATAATTACACTTTTATCTGCAGGACTTATGACTTTAATCTCCATAAGGTACAGTTATCGAAAGTTTAGCCCTGAAAATCGAAATAAAAATAAATTTCAATAGAAAGCCGCCATCTTTAAAACACTTAATACAAAGGCGCTAGCCTTTTTGAAAAGATGGGTTTTATAGAGGAATGAATTATATTGAAACGTGGCTCAAATAGTTCATTCCTTTTTTATTTTACTTTAATGGTAATGCCGTTTCTATCCTTCCCGTGAATGTTGTCTTCGAATAATGCTCTGATGGCTTCTTTTTCAGTAATAGCTCTAATACTATTCCCTGAAGCAAATTCAATTTTTGACACTCCTTTAACCAACGCACTGATGGTGGCAGAATCCCAATGTCCGGCGCCATAGCTATATTCCACAACTGCATTAATGGCAGCAGAGGTAAAGTCAATTTCCTTTACGCCGGCTGTTTTCATTTTAAAGTAAGCATTGGGTTCATCAACGGTAACTTTCATGGAAGCATAGCCACCGGTGTGGTTTTCAAAAGTGATATAGAGTGCCGGTTCACAAGAAGTTAAGATTGTCGATATGGCAATTAAAAAGGGGAATATCTTGTTCATGGTAATGCTTTGTGTTCCTGCTAGTTAAGAAATTTATCACAGAATTCAACTGCAATTAAGAATTAAAATGCAACTTTGTAGCCTTAATATCTGTCAGATTAGTGATGCCAAAGATTTTATCCATTCTAGTGTTCGCCTTACTTTTCCAATACCAAGCTATTGGTCAGTATAAGTACAAAGTGGATAATCAACACGTCAATCTTTCACCTGCTTATTATACCATTTTAGATCTATCTTCTGATGATCAGAAATTCAATCATGGTGCTTCTCTTAGTGTGTCTTATTCTGTTATCAATAAGTCAAGAGAAAAACTGCAACGAAAAACCAGTTATAATCGAATTATTGATAGAGACATTTATGTGAAATTGAGTTTATCTACTTATAAAAGGGCACAGATTCATAACACACTCGGTATTTCCGCAGGCCCGGCATTTAGGGTAACCATCCCGGAAGGAATGTTTTTTGAGTTTGACGGACAAATCGGATACTTGAGAACTTTTTTGAATGGCGATCATTTTGTTTACACGGAAGGTAACATCCAATCAACCCGTTTACTGGGAAATAATTTATTGTCGATTCAAGGCAACGGAACAATGGGATGGAATTTTCAAAAGAGTAATGATTATCCGGCAGCATTGTTCGCCGGTGTTGGCCTAATGACATACTTTCCGAATAATGGCAAATGGTTGTTTCAACCACAATTAAATATGGGAGTTACTTTCATTTTCATCCGTTTAAAAGAACAGTATCAATGAGATTTTACTCTATCGGCATATTGTTGACATTGGTAATGTTGTCGTTCATCTCTTGTAAAAAGACAAATGAATTGCCCAATAGTTCTATCAATCAACTAAGAACCGATGGAGCTGTTTTGCCGGTGCATATCCATGGCAACAAGAATAGCGATGTGGCCATCGTGGTGGTGCATGGCGGCCCCGGAGAATCGGGAATTTTAAAAAGAGATGCTGTTGGTTTGTATCGGTTGGAAGAAGATCATTTGGTGGTTTATTATGATCAAAGAGCTTCAGGCATTTCCGAAGGTAATGTGAACAAGGAAAGTCTGACCATTGAACAAATGGCGCATGATTTGGAAGCAGTGGTAGAATTGGTGGATGAGATCACCGATGTTTCGGCTATTTTTATTTTGAGTTTAGATTGGGGTGGTGCCATCGCCGCCACCTATTTGACCGGCAACACCTTAAATCCCAAAGTGAATGGATATATTGCCAGTGCTCCGGGTTTCAATGCCAGAAAAAATATGTTTGCCATGCGGGATACCTTACAAAGTTTGGCAAATTTGATCACCATTAATGATCCGGAAGCAGAGAATGTGCTACAAAATTTTCTAAACCAAAACTTATTTGTCAATGCCTTTAACTATCAAGAGCATTATAGAGTAGTTGATGGTTTGTTGGGCATAACCTTCAATACCAACTACACCACTGCACCGGTAGATCTTCCGGCATATACCAAAAGAAGTGTGGAGAATAACCAACAATATGTGATGGAGAACCTCAAATTTCAGGAGAATCACTTTTTGTTTGATATGGATGTAGAGCCTCTTCTTCCACTAATACCTGTTCCCACAAAACTGATCTGGGGTAGCCATGATCTTTTGTTTCCGGTAAAATTGGCCGGTGATTATGGCGAGCAGCTCGGTTTGGCATCAGATGCTGAACAGGTCTCCATATTTAACTTTTCTGCCCATCGACCATACTATGAAGAAGGAGATCGGTTTTACGCCACCGTGGCTACATGGATTTCTTTTTTTGATTGATATATGAAGTACTTCGAGTTACGAGTACTTTGAGTTCATCCAGTGAGCAAGTAAATTGTAAATATCAGTTATGGAAAATATTGAGTTTGGTAAGCAA